>JAKSBM010000811.1 GCA_022361135.1 Desulfobacterales bacterium
CCCGGAACATGGCCGGCATTGCCGCGGCCTGTGCCTGCTGCGGCATCATCGTGGGCGTGGTCACCCTCACGGGACTGGGCCTGAAAATGGCCACCCTGATCACGGAAGCGGCCGGGGGCAACCTCATGCTCACCCTGATCTTTTCCGTCTTTGCCTGCATTATCCTGGGCATGGGCCTTCCCACCACGGCCACCTATATCATCATGGCGGCCATGACAGCCCCGGCCATCATGACCATTTCCCAGGATTTGAGCCTGGGCCTGCCCGTGGTGGCCATTCACCTCTTTGTCTTCTACTATGGGATTGTGGCCGACGACACGCCCCCGGTGGGGTTGTGTGCCTACGCGGCCGCCGGCATATCGGGGGCCGACCCCGTGAAAACCGGATTCAAGAGTTTCAGGCTGGATTTGGCCGCATTTACCCTGCCCTTCATGTTCATCTACAACACCAAGCTGCTCATGTATAACACCACCTTCTGGGAGCTGTGCTACATGATTCCGGTCTGTATCGTGGGCATGTTCTGCTGGTCGGTCTTTATCCAGGGCCATTGGGTGGTGAAAACCTATCTACTGGAACGGCTGGCCTTCCTGGGTCTGGCCTTCCTCCTGGTGAACCCCAATGGACTCTCCCTGGGGAGCATCCACATCAACCACCACATTGTCAATGCCTCCTGCATCGGGGCCATGGTGGCCATCTACTTCTGGCAGAAGCGCCGGAAGGCTGAATTGGAAGCGGTTCCCGCGTGACCCGTCCTTCCCTGATTTTAATCCTTCTCTGCCTTGCAGGGCTGCTTACCGCAGCCCTGCAAGGCATTTATTTTACCGCCCTCACCATCCGCCTGCCCGACCAAAACGATAAAATCGCCTTCATGGTTCCCATGGAAACCGGAGAGCGCTTTACCTTGGCCTACCGCCACAGTGTGGAAAAAACCGCGGTCCAGGGCATTTTCCAGCTGTCCGAAGAACCCGGCATCCTGGCCGTGGAGACCCGGATGACCTCCGTGGGCACGGGCCTGCCCAACACCTTTTCCAAACGCACCCGGCGGGAGGGAAAATGGATGGTGGTGGACGAGGGCATGGCCGAAATTCCCCCCTTTCGATTTTTCATTGCCACGGTGAACCAAAGCCGGATCCATACCCCCCACCGGGAGCTGGACCTCATGGCCCTGCCCCAGGGCACCATCATTGTGGTGGGGGTGGAACAACTCCCCCTTTATTTCCTTTATAAATCCCTGCTATAAGTCCTTGTAAACGGGTCTGCACCCGTTACACTAGTGCTTTTACACTGGTGTAACATATGCCAAATGTTCACATTTCCCCCCTTACACATGGGTTTTTCTCATTTTTCCATATTCACTGATTTTCAAGGCCCTTAGTCGTTAATTCAGTAATTTCTCCGGCCGGTGGCACGGATCTTGGACTATTCCCAAGGCGCAGGTTTACATCACACAGTCGGGAGTCGTGAATGCTCCCTCTGATAGATCACCAACCCATACGTAAGGAGAACCAATGGAATCCAACGCAGTAGAAAACCAAGACGCCCAAGGGCTGATTGGCAAACTTTTTGGTAGGTATGATGCAAGTCTTTTCTGGCCGGTTTTGATCACCTTTGTTCTGACGATCATCTGTGCCCTGGTCTATCCCGAAGGCACGGGAAAAACACTCACCGGTATCCGGAACTTCTTACTTTTCAACTTCAGCTGGGCCTTTCTACTGGGCGTTGGTGTCACCCTTTTCTTCTGCTTCTACCTGGCCCTGAGTTCCTTTGGGGACCTCAGATTGGGCAAGGATGACGACAAACCGGAATTTAGCTTTACCGCATGGATTGCCATGCTTTTCAGCTGCGGTCTGGGTATCGGCTTCGTATTCTACGGGGTCACCGAACCCCTGACCCATCTGCACAACTCATCCCGGATCATTGACATGGGCGTGGCCGGCACCGCAGCCGGTGTCCCCAAGGCCATTGAAATCACCATCCTGGACTGGGGAATCCACGGCTGGGCCCTGTTTGCCCTCTCCGGATGGGCCATTGCCTTCCCCGCATACCGCCAGGGCAAACCCCTCACCGTGGCCACGGGCCTCTACGGCATCCTGGGCGACCGTTGTAACAACTCCATCTGGGGTAAACTGGCCGACGGCCTGGGAACCCTGGGCACCATCGGCGGCAACGCAGCCATGATCGGCCTGGGTGTTGCTTCCATTTCCTACGGCATTGAAACCCTGTTCGGCATCCACCTGTCCGACTTGGGCAAGGCCGGGGTCATGATCGGCCTCATCATCGCCTATGTAATCTCCGCCGCCACCGGCGTTGAAAAGGGCATCCGCTACCTGTCCCAGATCAACATGGTTCTGGCCGCCTGTGTGCTGCTGGTTATCCTTTTCTTCGGGCATGCCCCCACCCAGTACCTGTTCAACATGATCACCCAGATGTTCGGCAACTACTTCGGCAGCGTCATGGACCACACCTTCTGGACCGATGCCGGTAATTTTGAAGCCCGTCCCTGGCTGGGATGGTGGATTGTATTCTACTGGCTGTGGTGGATCTCCTACATCCCCTTCTGCGGTGGATTTATCGCCCGTATTTCCAAGGGCCGTACCCTGAAGGAATTCATCTTCGGCGTTATCTTTGTTCCCTCCCTGCTGGGCATCCTCTGGTTCTCCATCTGGGGCGGCTCCGCCGCCTATGTGGAACTCAACGGCATCGTACCCCTGTGGGATGCGGTGAAAGCCAACGGCGAAGCCGGTGTATACACCCTGCTGGGCTCCATGAAGGGCGGTTGGTTCATCAGCCTCATCGTCTTGATCAACATCATCATCTTTGCGGTAACCACCTCGGATTCCGCCTCCTTCTTCGTGGCCATGCAGATGTCCAAGGGTAATCCCAACCCCAAAATTTCCATGCGTCTCCTCTGGGGTATGATCATCGGCCTCACCGGCATCATCTTCCAGCTCACCGGCGGTTTCAACGCCATCAAGAGTCTGGCCATTGTTGTGGGTGCACCCTTCTTCTTCGTGGGTATTGCCTTTATCTTCTCCGTCTACGCCATGTTGAAAAAGGCCAAAGCCGGAGAAATGTAACCCGTAAAATCAAATGCCTGACGCAGCCCACCCTTGCCCCCGGACTGCGCTGAACGGCAATATAAAAAAGGCCGGTCGGATTCCCTCCTGACCGGCCTTTTTTTATCTTTACTCCCTGCCTTATCTAGTCCCATTCCCCTTTCCCTGTCCCACAATTTGAAACATCACCCCCTTTTTTCACACCTTTTCCGTGGGAAAAACTGAATTTTTTCACCAAATTCCAATAAATTCTTGACCGGCTCTTTTGAATGGTTTAACCATTACATGGAATGAATTTACCACATCTTAACCCTAGGAGAATATCATGCTACATAAGATAATCAGTCAGACCCTCCCATACTTCCCTGAAAAATTTATCTGGCAGTTTTCCAAGAATTACATTGCCGGGGAAACCACCCAGGAAGCCATTGAAGCCTCCAAGTCCCTGAACAATAACCAGGTCATGGTTACCCTGGATATTCTGGGTGAATTCATCAAACACATTGACGAAGCAAGGGCCAACCGGGATGAATACATCGACCTCATCCACACCATTGAAAGAACCGACATCATTGGGAACTACTCCCTGAAACCCACCATGTTCGGTCTCCTCCTGGACAAACCCACCTGCTTTAAATACATCCGCGACATCGTGGAAGTGGCCGCCTCTTACAACAGCTTCATCCGCATCGACATGGAAGACTCCCCCTGCGTGGACGACTCCATTGAACTATTCAGACAGCTCAAGGCGGAATTCCCCAAAAACGTGGGACTGGTGGTCCAGGCCTACCTGAAACGGACCCGCCAGGACATCGAGGACATGCTGGACCTGCGCCAGGAAGGGGCCGACCTCAACTTCCGCCTCTGCAAGGGCATCTATGTGGAACCGGCGGAAATCGCCTATAAGGATCACCAGGAAATCAACCGACATTACCTGGAAGATCTGGAATTCATGTTCCAGAACGACATCTACCCCTGCATCGCCGGCCATGACAAAGCCGTCATCGAAGGCGCCCTCAAGCTCATTGAAAAATACAATGTGCCCAA
>JAKSBM010000508.1 GCA_022361135.1 Desulfobacterales bacterium
GGTCTGGCACTTTTCACACCAGTTGACAAAGCTTTCCTTGCGGTAGGCAATGCCCTTTTCCAGCATCTTCAGGAAGAGCCATTGTTCCCATCTATAATATTCGGGGCGACAGGTGGCAATTTCCCGATCCCAATCGTAGGAAAAGCCCATTTTTTTCAACTGGGCCCGCATGGCCCGGATATTCTCATAGGTCCAGGCAGCCGGATGGGTGTTGTTGTCGATGGCGGCATTTTCAGCAGGCATGCCAAATGCATCCCAACCCATGGGATGGATGACGTTGAATCCGTTCATCCGTTTATATCTGACCACCACGTCGCCAATGGTGTAATTTCTCACATGACCGATGTGAATCTTTCCCGAGGGGTAGGGAAACATTTCCAACAAATAATACTTTTCCTTGTCCGGATCTTCCGTAACTTTGAAAAGCCCCTTCTCATTCCAATATTCCTGCCATTTGGGTTCTACCGACGCGGGATTATACCGTTCCGACATTCCTTTTATACCTCCGAACACATGCGTGTAGATTGCATCATTGATATTTGTAAATCTTATTTAGATGCCATAACCCGTGGCAAATATCAAGGTATAGCCCGGATATTTCACGAAATGGATGGATTTGATCCCCCATCCCCGGGATCCCGTCCTCGGAAGCAGATTACCGGGTCGGTTTCGGGATGGAACCCCTTGATTTGATTTTTTTATACCAACTCTTCGTAGAGGATACTTTCCATGACGCGGAGACATTTGTTGCAGGCCTTCTTATGCCCCTGGAACACCCGGGCGGCCTTTCCCTCCGAGGGATACCAGGAGAAACCGGCCAGGGCCGCCTGGATCTCCGCCGGTTCCTTGAGCTGGCACAGCTGACGAAACTGCCCTTCCCTTCCGGGGAGGGAAACCACGAAATGATGGCGCCCGCCATCACAAAGGGGGCCGATGCCGTATTGGAGTTGGGCCAGGTCGGAAAGATCTTCAAACCGCGTATCAAAAAACATAAGACTATCCTTTTTCTTGCATGAATCCATATCAATCCCAATCTCCGTTGCAATTCCGGCACCAGCACAAATCCCCCCGGCCCTTACCTTATTATATATCCCCAAAAAGAAAGCCGGGCTTAAAAACGATATGCCGTCAAAACCATGATCAATAAACATTGAAACCGTGAAATACCACCACCCATGGCAGACTTTTTTAAAGCATTCCATTCACGGAACGCCCCATTCCAAGACGCCCCCACGCTTCCGGGTTCCCCATCTTTGCAAAGGGAGGTTGCCCATGGGCCCCCCCCCAAAAAAACAAATTTATCCACACCCCGGCGCAAAGCGCCATCTCCGCCCAACCCCCTGATTTTAAAGACCCTGCCCGCCCCGATGGAATTCCAGAAAACCATATTCAACTTGACCGAAACAGCATATAGTGATAAAAGTAGTGGTTTTACAAAATACCTGAGCGGCAGGTATTGCACGTATTAATCCTTGCTCCGCCCGGACGGCGGGGCTTCATATCCGTAAGGAGTCAAAATGAGGAAATATGAAACCATCTTTATTTCTGATCCCGATCTTCAGGACCAGGCTCGCACCGAGCTCTTCGACAAGATCAGAAATATCATCGCCAAAGAAAATGGTATTCTTTTAGACTTTGATGAATGGGGCAACAAAAAGTTGGCCTATGAAATCAAGAAAAAACTTCGTGGTCACTACGTATGCATGACCTACGGTGGAGACGGCGAACTGGTTAAAGAACTGGAACGTAACCTCCGTCTCAGCGATGGCATCATGAAGTTCATGACCATCCTTCTGTCCGAAGATGTCACTGCCGAATCCCTTGAGCAGGAAGTGAAAGACGCTGAAGACGCCAAGGCCGCTGAAGAAGCTGCCAAGGCCGAAGCAGCCGCTGCTGCTGCCGCCGAAGCTGAAAAAGCTGAAGCCGAAGAAGCTGCCCCTGCTGAAGAGGCTGCCGAGGAAGCAACTGAAGAAGCTGCCGAAGAAGCCGCTTCCGAAGAAGCTGAAGAAGCAAAAGAAGACTAAAATTCTGACATCCAAACCGGAGGAGAAAAATTATGTATAAAAGAGGCAAAGGCAGATTCTACCAGCGTCGTAAAATCTGCAGATTCTGCGTGGACAATGGCATTGAGATTGACTACAAAAACCCCAAAGCGCTGAAACAGTTCATCACCGAACGGGGAAAAATCATTCCCAGAAGAATCACCGGTACCTGCGCCAAGCATCAGCGTCAGCTGTCCCTGGCCATTAAACAGTCCCGTCAGATTGCACTGCTCCCCTTCGTGGGCAAGCCCCTGCAATAGGACCCTAGGCGAAACGGGCAAACTCCAATGATCAATACCGCAAGACACCCGGCACTGATTAAAGATGTCATCCTGGGAATATCCCTGTGCATGAGCATCTTTGCCAGCGTGCTCGTCTTCCCGGTGAGCGGAATGTTCACCCTGCTGTTCCTGCCCCTTCCGGTACTTTTTTACCGGTTAAAGCTGGGACGGAATCCAGGCCTGCTGATTGCTGTTGTCAGCTTCAGTGCCCTGGTGATCATGACACGGGGATTTGCCTTTGATGTCCTTTACTTTGGCGCATTATTGGCCACGGGCCTCTTTCTGGGCGAATGCATAGAAAGACACCTGTCGGTTGAGCGCATTATGATCTACACCTGTCTGGGCGTTCTGGGAACGGCCCTGGGGGCATTTGTCCTCTATGCCGGTATCCAGGGCAGGAGCATGGGAGACATCGTCAACGACTATGTCGCCAACTACCTTGCCATGACGGCCAAACTCTATGCCGACATGGGACTTGCCCAGGAGCAGATTCAAACCTTGAACTCTGCCTTCCTGGCGGTGCTGCCCGGCATGTTCATCAGCTCGTTCATGACAACGGTCTGGATGAACATTCTGATCATAAAAAAGCTGCTCATGCGTGTGGGGATCCAATTGAAAAGCATCTCCAACCTGAATCGATTCCGGGTTCCCGACTACATGGTCTGGCCCGTAATCGGACTCGGACTGGCTCTTTTCACCCCGGCATCCATGCCAAAGTACATTGCCATCAACTGCCTTATTGTTTTTACGCTGGTATATTTTTTTCAAGGAATTGCCGTTGTATCCTTTTATTTCCAGAAAAAAAACGCTTCCCCTGTATTGCGCATCTTTGCCTATGGCCTGATCGCAGTGCAGATCTATGTTCTCATCCTGGTCATCGGGCTTGGTTTTTTCGATACCTGGATTGATTTTCGGAAACTGGCACAACGGAAATGAAATGGAACCCAAACATCAGTCCACGCGACTGAACCTTCTTGGAGGTTTAAATGAAAGTTATATTAAAAGAAACCATTGATACCCTTGGTATTGCTGGAACCGAATGCGAGGTTGCTCCCGGCTACGGTCGCAACTATCTGCTGCCCCAGGGTAAAGCGGTTCTGGCCACTGCCGCCAATAAAAAGGTCATGGAACAGGCCAAGGCAAAACTGGAACTCCAGATTGCCAAGGAAAGAAAGCTGGCCGAAGAAATGGCCGCCAAGGTACAGGATGTTGTCGTAGAACTCAAAGCAAAGGTTCGTGAAGAAATCTACCTTTACGGCTCCATCACCTCCCTGGACATCAAGGAAGCCCTGAATGCCCAGGAAATCATGGTGGAACGCCGCTCTATTCTTCTGGCAGAACCCATCAAAGAAACCGGTGAATACAAGGTCGCCATCCGTCTTTACAAGGATGTTGAACCCGAAATCACCGTTAAGGTTCTTGCTGAAGAAAAAGAAGAAAAGTAAGCATACCTTCCCTGCGACCTCCGGGTCGCAGGGTTTTCTTCAACCCAATCAGAAAGGGAAAGATCTCAAGGGAAAATATGGCCCAGAACAACCCCACCCAATCAGATCCCCTGCTCAACCGGACCCCGCCACATGACACCGATGCGGAGGATGCCATCCTTTCCGCGATTTTCATCAACAACAACAATTTGTACAACGTCATGGAAATCCTCACGCCCGAGGATTTTTACAAAGGCGCCAATAAAAAAATCTTCCGGGTGATGATCGAACTGGCCCACCGGGAAGAACCCGCCGACCTGGTCACCGTGGCCAACGCCCTCAAGGAAAAGGACGAACTGGAAAGCATCGGCGGTGCCGCCTACCTGGCACGGATTTCCGACTCCGCCCCCGTGGCCGTCAACGCGGTCCACTATGCCAATATCATCCGGGGCAAATCATCGCTTCGGGAATTGATCAATTCCGCCTCCGGCATCATTGAGCGATGCATGGAAGACAAGGGAGACGTGGAAGAGATCCTCGATTTTGCAGAATCCTCTGTGTTTAAAATTTCCGACCGCAAGGCCGGTGGCAAATTCCAAAACCTGAGCGACCTCATCGACATCAACATCGATCAATTGGAGGAACGCCAGGGCAAGGTGGGCGGCCTGGCAGGCCTTTCCACCGGTTACATGCGCTTGAACAGCATCACCTCGGGTCTCCAGGGATCGGACTTGATCATCCTGGCCGCCCGCCCCTCCATGGGTAAAACCGCCTTCGCACTGAACATTGCCCGAAACGTGGCCATTGAAGAGCGAAAACCCGTGGCCATCTTCTCCCTGGAAATGTCCTGCGAGCAGCTCTCCATGCGTCTACTCACCTCGGAAGCCCGCATTGATTCCCAGCGGCTGCGCACGGGGCACATTTCCGCAGAAGACTGGCAGAATGCCACCGACGCGGCCGGCATTCTCAATGAAATGCCCATTTTCATAGACGACAGCCCCAACTGCACCGCCATGGACGTCCGGGCCAAATCCAGAAAACTACTCCAGATGCACGGAGACATTGGACTGATCGTCATCGATTACCTCCAGCTCATGAAATCCCCATTCAAGTCCGATCGAAGGGATTTGGAAATTGCAGAAATTTCCAGGTCGCTCAAGGGACTTGCCAAGGAGCTGAACGTCCCGGTCATCGCCCTGTCCCAGCTCAACCGTATGCTGGAACAACGGGCGGACAAACGGCCCATGATGTCTGACCTCAGGGAGTCCGGCGCCCTGGAACAGGACGCCGACATCATCGCATTCATCTACCGGGATGAAGTCTACAACAAGGAACCGGACAACCCCCGCAAGGGCACCGCAGAAATCATCATCGCCAAAAACCGTAACGGCTCTCTGGGAACCGCACTCATGCATTTCCACGGCCAATACACCCGGTTTGAGGAACTGGCACCCGACGACTATCAGGATTTTCAATGAAGAAAGACATCTTTGGCAACACCGCAGGCCTTCGCTCCACCCTCATTAAACGCATCGAAAACCTCTATGCCTTTAAATCACAGCCAGAGGAGATCGCCTCTCCGGAACTGGTGCTGGAACTGGTGGAAATCAGCCATGAAATCCGCCGTCAAATCGGCGTACTCCTGGACCGAAACGGCAGGGTCTGCAATGTCATTGCCGGAGAACCCCATCGCATTGTAATCCCGGTCACCCCGGACCACATGGCCATTCCCGGTCGTCTCAAGGGGCTGCGCTGCATCCACACCCATCTCAAGGATGAAGCCCTGACCCAGGACGACCTCACCGACTTGGCATTGCTGCGCCTGGACTACATGACCGCCGTCTCCATCACCCCGGACGGCCTGCCCGGCCCCATTTATTCCGGCCACATCCTCCCCGACCCCTCGGGAGAGCCCTACCGCATCCTGCCCCGGGCCTCCATGGAAGATCTTTATGTGGACTGCCGCAGCCAGATCATGGAATGGGAAGGGGAACTGGCCCGGCAGAACGCCATGCACAAGCCGGAGTCGGGAAGGGAAAACGCCTTCCTCATCAACGCAGTCACCGATGATGTCAACGGCGCCCGGGCCTCCATGGATGAATTAACCGAATTGTGCAAAACCAGCCACATCCAGGTCATTGACAGCGCCATCCAGCGCCGGCGGAAAATCGACCCCCGCTTTGTGGTGGGCCGCGGCAAACTGGCCGACCTGGTCATCCAGGCCATCCAGAATCATGCCACCATGCTCATCTTCGACCGGGAGCTGTCGCCTTCCCAGATCCGCTCCATCACCGATTATGTGGAGATGAAGGTCATTGACCGGACCCAGCTCATCCTGGACATCTTTGCCAAACAGGCCAAATCCAAGGAGGGCAAATTCCAGGTGGAACTGGCCCAGTTGGAATACCTGCTGCCCCGGCTCATTACCAAAAACACGGCCATGTCCCGCCTGGCCGGCGGCATCGGCGGCAGGGGCCCGGGTGAAACCAAATTGGAGGTCAACCGGCGCCGGGTCAGGGACCGCATCTCCCGCCTGCGCAAGGACATTGCCAAAATCCGCAAGCAGCGCCGCCAGCAGAAATCCAGAAGAAAGAGAAACAACCTGCCCATCATCTCCATTGTGGGATATACCAATGCGGGCAAGTCCACCCTGCTCAACACCTTGACCCAGAGTGATATCATTGCCGCAGACCGCCTCTTTGCCACCCTGGACCCCTCCTCCCGACGGCTGCGCTTCCCCCGGGACACCGAGGTGATCATCACCGACACGGTTGGATTCATCCAGAACCTGCCCAAGGAACTCATGGAAGCCTTCCACGCCACCCTGGAGGAATTAAAGGATGCGGACATCATCCTCCACGTCATTGACATTTCCAACCCCAGATATCACCAGCAAATGGAATCTGTGGAGCGGATTATGAAAAAGCTCGACCTTGACAAAATCCCCACCCTGTATATCTTCAACAAGATCGATCAGGTGGACCTGGAGAATTTTGACAATCCCTGGCTCCTGAACAAGGGAACCACGGTATCCGCCCTGCAGAAAAAAACCCTGAAAGCCCTGGTGGAAAAATTGGAAACAATGGTCCGAATATAGGACCTAATCCTCGAAATTAGATATTGATTTCCCCCTGTTTTTACCATAAATAGAACAGAACCCTAACGGAATACAGAACCGATATGGAAATTAAAGAATTGGACCCCATTTTAATGAACACATCCCCCAAGCTGGACTCCACGGACACTCCGGATTGCTTTGGTGATTACAGCAGCGACAATAAATTGTGCAGGGAACACTGCGCCATTTCCATCAAATGCTGCATCCACCAGACCAAGAACCCCAAGGTGGACATCCTGGAAAAGCTGCTCATCCACAACCAGTACGCCGTAAAGCCCCATTAAAATGAGGGCGGGAAGCCCCTTCCCGCCCTGAAAACCTCCCCTAAAAAATCCCTCCCCCTTGCAGCCCCCGAGCGCATTTCTCCAGAAACACCATTCGCCGTCTGCCAGCATAAACAGACTGATTTTCACAATCCATGGTTCCCCCAAATATGCGCCAAATCCATGGACCATTCATGGCGCTTGCCCCATTCAAAGGGAACGTTATTTTGAGAATCGCCATAAAAATCATTCCATCTGGAATATTTCACGAAATGGGTTGTGAGGATCTGCAAAATACAGAAA
>JAKSBM010000777.1 GCA_022361135.1 Desulfobacterales bacterium
AGCCTATTTGTAGCTTTCTGTAGCCCATTGATTATAGGATGTCAACAGCAAAGATATGCTGTTTTTTATCCTAGAACATAGCAAACACCATGTAAAACAAACTCCCTTGGGATTAAAATGGTTTAACCATAATAAACTTTGTTTCGGCCTGTTTGTTCAGCTTTTTTCTTTACAAAGACTTTACATTTGGTTTAACATTTAAAAATTAAAAAAAGAGAGAAGGAGAAAAGCCCATGCGTCCCCCCCTGACCCCCAAACAACAACGCCTCTATGACTACCTCCGGCAGGCCATGGAAGATACCGGAACCACCCCCAGCCTCCGGGAAACCGCCGCCCATCTCTCCATCAGCCATGTGGCCGTGGCCCAAACCCTGAAAACCCTGGAGGAGAAATCCTATATTCGCCGCCAGGGCCGTTACAGCCGCACCCTCCACATCTGCGATCCCGACGGGAGCTCCGCCGCCCGCCACCGCCAGCGGGAGGTTCCGGTCATCGGTCACATCACCGCGGGTCTCCCCCTCTACGCCCAACAGGAATGGGAGGGCAGCATCCTCATCGATTCCGCCCTCTATCCGGGAACGGATCTCTTTGCCCTGCGGGTCCAGGGAAACTCCATGAAAAACGCCGGTATCCTGGACCAGGACATCGCCATCTGCCAGCCCCGGCAATATGCCCATAACCGGGAAATCGTCGTGGCCCTCATCCAGGGGGAAGAGGCCACGGTCAAACGATTTTTCCGCCACGACGACGCCATTGAACTCCGACCGGAAAACCCGGAATTCAAACCGGTCAAATATCCCTTTGACGCCGTCCTCATCCAGGGCAAGGTCATGGGGATTATCCGTCCCCCCCAGGCCATGGATCACTAGGCGGATGACAGGCGCCAAAGCCCATACCCTGCCCGGCTTTCCCCAGCCCCAGGCACCGCCGCCCCTGGACCTGGCCCCCCTTGACTGCCAGCTCCACGTGGGGACCAGCGGCTATTCTTACGGAGAATGGCTGGACAGCGGGTTCTACCCGCCGGACACCCATTCGGCCAATATGCTGGCCCGGTATGCCGAACAATTCAACACCATTGAACTCAATTACACCTGGTACCAGATGCCCAAGGCCACGGCCATGGACCGCATGTCCCAAAAGGTTCCCCGGGGATTCGGATTCACAGCCAAACTCACCCGGACCCTCACCCATGAGGTCCGCCCCGACCGGTGGAAAACCCAGGCCGCCGACTTCCGCCGGGGCATCGCCCCCCTGGTGGCCCGGGAACAGCTCCGGGCATTGCTGGTCCAGCTTCCCCCCTATTTCCACCGGACCCGGGCCAACCGCATTTACCTGGCCGCCCTCCTGGACGAACTGGCCCCCCTGCCCCTGGCCGTGGAATTCCGCCATCGGTCCTGGGTCTGCGACCGGGTCTTTGCCGAATTGGAACGGCGCAACACCGCCTTGGTGGCCGTGGATGTCCCGGATCTACCCGACCTTTTCCCGGCCATGGCCCGGGTCACCCACACCGATTTCTTTTACATCCGGTTCCACGGGCGCAATGCCCGGGGCTGGCAGTCGGGGAATATGCAGGAACAATTCGACTACAACTACGGCCCCGAAGAATTGGAATCCTGGCAAGGGAAAATCCAGGAAGAAATGGCCCCCCGGGCCCGAACCGGACTGATCTTTTTCAACAACCATGTCCGGGGCCAGGCCCCCAGCAACGCCCGGGCCCTGATCCAATTGTTCAAGGCATAACCTCCCATGGCAACACCCCATGCATTCCCCGGCGCCCCGGCCACGCCGTCCGTCCACGGCAGGGACCGGGCCGTGATCCATTTAAACATTGCCGATTTTGCCGCCAGCCTGGAAACCCTGGCCGCCCCGGGCCTGAAAACCCGCCCCCTGGCCATTGCCCCCCTGGGCGCCCCCCGGGCCGTGGTATACGACATGAATGAAATTGCCTTCCAGGAAGGCATTCGCAAGGGCATGCCCCTGGCCCGGGCCCGGCGCACGGTGCCGGGGCTGGCACTTTTGCCCCCCCAATATCACCGATACAAAAAAGTCATGGTGGATATTTTCAAACGGAGCCTGCGCTTCACCCCCCTCATCGAACCCGGCAGGGTGGACGGCCACCTATTCCTGGACGTCACGGGCACGGGGCGGCTTTTCGGCCCCCCGGTGGACGTGGCCTTCCGCCTGAGAAAGGAGTTGGAAAAGAGCATGGGACTGACCCCCATCTGGTCCCTGGCCACCAACAAACTCATTGCCAAGGTGGCTTCCCGCATGGTCAAACCCGTGGGGGAATACATCGTGGGGGCCGGGGAAGAGGCCGATTTTCTGGCCCCCCTGCCCCTGGCCCTCCTTCCCGGACTGACCCGGGAAGAACTCTCCACCCTGGCCGATTTCAACCTCACCACCATTTCACAGGTCCGGGAACTGAGCCGGGCCCAGCTGGCCGTCCCCCTGGATCAAAAGGCAGCCCGCCTCCACGACTGGGTCCGGGGCAGGGACCGGGCCCCGGTGCGTCCCCCCGGGGAGAGGCGGCCCACCATTGGAAAAGACCATACCCTTTCCACGGACACCAATGGGACTCCGGCCCTGGAGGCAGCCCTCCATGCCCAGATCATCCCCATGGCCGCCCAATTGCGCCGCAGGGAACTCCGGGCCGCCGTCCTGGGCCTCACCCTCACCCATTCCGACGGACTCATCCGGGCCGGACGGCGCCGGCTGCCCGTGGCCTCCAACGAAGAAGGCCCCCTGTTTAAAACCGCCCGGGCCCTTTTGGCCCAAGTGAACATCCGCCGGGTCCGGGTTCGCCACCTGGCCCTGGAATGCACCCGCACCACGGCCCTCCATACCCAAATGGACCTTTTCCACCCCCGCACATCCCCGGCCCTGGGCCCCACACTGGACCAAATCCGGACCCGATTCGGGCCCCACTCCGTGGCCCCGGGGGCGGCCTTGGGCGCCCTGGGATGAGTGGCGCCGATCCCATCCCCCTGGGGGTCCGCTCCCACTATTCCCTCATGTGGGGCACGGCATCTCCGGAAACCCTCTGCGCCCGGGCCCGGGAACTGGGCTACACCAGCATGGGCCTCACGGACACGGACAACCTCTATGGACTCTGGCCCTTTATCCAGGCCTGCCGGGATCAGGATCTCCGCCCGGTGGTCGGGGCCGAACTCACCGATCCGGGCAGCCCCCTGCGCACCCTGGCCCTGGTGAAAAATGCCCGGGGATATGCCCACCTCTGCCGCCTCATCAGTCAACGAAAGCAGAATAAGAACTTCTGCCTTAAAACCGCATTAACCCAATGGGGGGAGGGGCTCATCCTGGTCACCCCCGTGCCGGAACTCCTGGCCCATTGCCACGACCACGGCCTGGACACGGCCGCTCTTTTGGCCCGGGTTCCCCGTTCCCAAAATCACGAACTCAACCGAACGGCCCGCCACCGGAATCTCCCCGCCATGGCCTCACCGGCGGCCTTTTTCCCCACCCCGGCAGACCACGACCTCCATTGCCTCCTCCGGGCCATGGACCACAATAGCACCCTGGACCGAATCCCCCGGGGGCAAGCCGCCCCGGCCAATGCCTTCCTGGACAGCCCCCATGCCTATGGCCGACGCTTTGCCGTGGATCCCCAATCCCTGATCCAGGGCCGGGCCCTCATGGAACGGCTGGAATTCACCGGCCCGGACTTCGGCCTGGTCATGCCCCCCCTGCCCCGGGGAAGCCACACCCCGGCCCAGGATGCCCCGGCCCAACTCCGCCGTGCCACCCTGGCCGGGGCCCGGAAACGATACGGTTCCCCCCTGCCCCCCCGGGTGGCCCAACGCATCGACCACGAGCTGGCCATCATTGGGGAAAAAAACTTCTGCCAATATTTCCTGGTGGTCCAGCACATAGTGAAATCCGCCTCCCGCATTTGCGGCCGGGGGTCCGGGGCCGCCTCCATCGTGGCCTATTGCCTGGGCATCACCAATGTCTGCCCCATCAAATTTGATTTGTATTTTGAACGATTCCTCAACCCCGGGCGCATGGATCCCCCGGACATTGACATTGATTTTGCCTGGGATGAACGGGATCAGATTCTGGACCATGTCCTGACGGAGTTCAAGGGCCATGCGGCCATGGTCTCCTCCCACATCCTTTTCCAACCCCGCATGGCCGTCCGGGAAACCGCCCGGATCTTCGGCCTCCCCGAGGCGGAAATCGCCCAGGTCTCCCGGCGCTTGCCCTGGTTCTGGCGGACCCGTGAGGCCGAGGCCGACCTTTTGGAACGGATCAAGGCCCGGCCGGAATTCAAGCACATGGATTTTCCCCAGCCCTGGCCCCGGATCATGTCCCTGGCCCGGCGCCTCATCGGCACCCCCCGTCACCTATCGGTCCACCCCGGGGGGCTGGTCATCACCCCCAACCCCATTGATACCTATGTACCCGTAGAACGGGCTGCCAAGGGGGTGCCCCTCATCCAATGGGAAAAGGACGGAGCGGAAACAGCCGGCCTGGTGAAAATAGACCTCCTGGGCAATCGCAGCCTGGGGGTAATCCGGGACTGCATTGGCCAGATCAATGATTCCGGGGAAAAATTCGACGAATTCGGGGGAAGGGATCCCGAGGACGACCCCGACACCCAGGCCACCCTGGCCCAGGGGAAGAGCATGGGCTGTTTTTACATTGAAAGCCCGGCCATGCGGTTGCTCCAAAAAAAATCCCGGGTGGGGGATTTCCGCCACCTGGTCATCCATTCCTCCATCATCCGACCGGCGGCCAACGACTTCATCCAGGACTACCTGGAACGGCTCCACACCGGGGTCTGGCAGCCCCTCCATCCCCGGCTGGAGCATGTGCTGGACGACACCTTCGGCATCATGGTCTACCAGGAGGACGTCTCCCGGGTGGCCGTAGCCCTGGCCGGATTCTCCCATGCCCGGGCCGACGGCCTGAGGAAAATCATGTCCAAAAAGGATAAAATCCGGGAACTGGCCGACTTCAGGGATGAATTCTTCAAAGGCGCAACGGACCGGGGGGTGGGAAGGGCCGACATTGAGCGGATCTGGGAAATGATCCTCAGCTTTTCCGGCTATTCCTTCTGCAAGCCCCACTCGGCCTCCTATGCCCGGGTCTCCTTCCAGGCGGCCTACCTCAAAACCCACTACCCCGCCCCCTTCATGGCGGCGGTGATCTCCAACCAGGGGGGATTTTATTCCACCTTTGCCTATGTGTCCGAAGCCCGGCGCCTGGGGGTAACCATCCTGGGACCGGATGTCCTTCACAGTGAAGAGGCCTGGGTGGGACAGGACCGGGAAATCCGGGTGGGACTCATGGCCTTAAAAGGCCTGGGCCGGGACTGCCGACGTCGGATTGTGGCAGAACGAGAACAACGGCCGTTCGCCGACCTGGGGGATTTTCTCACCCGGGTCCGGCCCCGGGAGGATGAAGCCCGGGCATTGGTCCACAGCGGAAGCCTGGATTCATTCCAGGCCAACCGGGCCATCCTCCTCTGGGAAATCCGAACCGCCGGAACCTCCCGGTCGACGGCCCCCGGCCTCTTTGACGCCAGGCCCAGCGGAGGGACGGCCCCGCCCCTCCCGGACACGGATCCCATCCAGCGCCAGGCCAGGGAATTTCAGGTTCTGGGCTTCCTTCCCCACCGCCACCCCATCGGCCTCTACCGGGAGCAGCTCCGGGATGTGGTCAAGGCCGGAGACCTGCACCGGCGGGTGGGGGAACGGATCACCCTGGGGGGCTGGCTCATCACCGGCAAGGTGGTCCGGACCAAACAGGGGGATCCCATGAAATTTCTCACCTTTGAGGATGAGACCGGCATGGTGGAAACCGTATTCTTCCCCCGGGCCTATGCCCGATTCTGCCATCTCCTGGACTATGACCGCCCCTACCGCATCACGGGTCGGGTGGAAAGCGACTGGGGTGCCCTCACCCTCACCGTGGACCATGTCCAGCCGGTTTCCTTGGCCCCGGGCCATAAAAAAACCCCGGGGGAGCCCCCCGGGGTTGATTTTACCTAATTTGAGGATGACCCGGCCCGGATATTCCACGGGATGGGCCAGGGCCCATTGGGATCAGGCCCCGGGTTTCCACCGGGAAAGGTCCAGGGCCTTTTCACTCCGGGCCACCATGCAGGTCACCGTGAGGTCACCGGTGA
>JAKSBM010000322.1 GCA_022361135.1 Desulfobacterales bacterium
CCCCTAGCCTGGGTATCCCAAGGTAATTTGTACTGGAATGCCTGGCATTCGGTGTTCTGTCGTCGCAAATCATCTTGGCTGAAATATCCCATTGAATTCGTTTTAAACCATGGATAGGTCCGGCCGTGGCCGGGCCGATCCAGGATGTGACCGGCCGATATACTCCGGTCATTTGTGTCCGGTTTCCGCGCCTTTTCCGGGTGGAAGCCCTTCCCATAATTTCCATGCACAAGGATGAGAAGATGAATCAGAAAGACACCGGCATTAACTGGCTCAACGTCATACTCCTGTCCCTCGGGGCCGGGGTGGTTTACCTAATTCCCTACATGCGGGGCTCCTACTACGCACCCATGATGGAGGCCCTGAACATCACCAACACCCAGATGGGTGTGATCCAGGGCTTCTTCGGCCTGCTCACCCTGGTCTGTTATTTCCCCGGGGGCTGGCTGGCCGACCGCTTTCCGGCCAACCAGATGTTGGCCGTTTCCATGGTGGGGCTGGGTGTGGGGGGCTTTTATTTTGCCACCTTCCCCTCCTATCCCATGGTGGTGGCCCTCCATGTCTGGTTCGGCATTGCCTGTACCCTGACCTTCTGGGCTTCCTTTGTTCGGGCCCAGCGGGCCTCGGCACCCCCGGATTCCCAGTCCAAGGTCTTCGGCTTTGTGGAATGCGGCCGACGGGTGGTTTCCATTGTGGTGGCCATGGTGGGCTCCTGGCTTCTGGCCCGGGCCACCAATGATGTGGAAGGGTTCCGGTCGGCCCTCCTCCTTTACTCCGGTGCCGCCACCCTTTCCGGGGTGCTGATTTTTTTCATGCTCAAGGAGGATTCCCGGTTTGTGAGCTCCGAAAAGAAGACCGTCAAGGAGATTGCCGACGGCATCCGCCTGGCCGTGAAGATCCCGGCGGTGTGGATCATCGGCCTCATGATCATGACCATTTATTCCTCCTATCACACCCAGTATGTGACCACCCCCTATCTTACTTCCCTGGGGGGCCTCACCGCCGGTGTGGCTGCGGCCATCGCCTCCATCCGGAACTACGGCATCGGTCCTATCGGTGCCTTCTTCGGTGGGATTTTGGGGGATAGGTATGCCCCCTCAACTGTCATGATGTGGGGGGCGGCCGGTGTGGCCATAGTATCGGTGATCTTTTCCTTCATCGGGGCCTCCCCCTCCATTCTCTGGCTTCTGCTTCTGGTCCTCTTCATCTTCATGACCGCCCATTTTGGGGTGCGGGCTGTATTTTACGCCATGCTGGAAGAGGGCAAGGTGCCCATCCATGTTACCGGTGCGGCCACGGGTATTATTGCCACCCTGGCCTATGCCGGAGACTTTTACTGCCCCATTTATCAGGGCATGATTTTGGACAAGTTCCCGGGCCAGACCGGTTACAGCATCATCTTTGGCATTTCCGCGGCCTGGGCCGTGGCCACGGTGGTCCTGGCCATTGTCTTTAAACGGACCACGGCGGCCAAGGCATTGGATGCGGCGGCCAAGGAAGGCCGGACCGCAGAATAAGAATACATGGACGTTCCCCCGGGGTTTCAGTTGAAGTGCCGGGGGACTTCCAATGCCCGGCATGGCCCGCCCCCGTTCAGGGCCGTGCCGGGTGCTTTTTATTAGAACACCTTGGACGGGGCCCTTCCCATTTCCTTCATCATCCTTCCATTATCAGCCCCATGCCGGCTTCGCCTCCGTGTTGGCCTGCCGGTTCCTTCTTCTTTCTACTTCCACGGGCCCGGCCGGGTCATTTGAAGGGGGAATCATGGGATTGTCCTGGGATTTCAGGGGGATTTCCAGGGTGGCATGGCCGATGCGGTTCTCCTTCATTCCCGCCCTTTTTCCTTGACCCCATGGGCAATCTTAGATAGGAACGGGCCATGAAAAAATTCCAAGATTTTCCCCTTCGGGAACGGAAACAGTCCAAAACACGTATCGCCATCCACATGGCTGCCATGGAACTCATGCAGGAGCATCTGCTAAAGGAGATTAAGGTGGAGGACATCTGCCGGGTGGTGGATATCTCCCGGGGAACCTTTTTCAGCTATTTCACCCGGAAGGCCGACCTCATCGTCTATGCCATCCGCCTCTGGAGCATCGGGGAGGGGTGGCATTACAGCCAGCTTCCGGAATCCGAGAAGGGACTGGCCCATATCCGGCGTCTTTTCCATGATCTGGCCGACAAGGCCGCTGCCCATCCCAATGTCCACACGGAGATCTTGGCCCTGAGGGCCTTTCATCCCAAGGTGATTCGTCGCATGAACGAAGGCTCCCTCCAGGTGATTTCCGAGGCCGACCGACTCTATTATTACCCGGATAAACCCGGCATTGAGACCATCCCCGAGGGCACCATTGTCACCTATTTTAAAAAGAATCTTCTGGTGGCCATTGAGGAGGGGGAATTGCCCCCCGGCACCCCCGTGGACCAGACCCTCATCGGCCTCTCCGGCCTCCTCTACGGCACCCTCAATGCCGCCTTGGGTAGTGATAGCCTCCAGGAACTTCACGGGGAATACGACCGGCAATTGGAAGTGCTCTGGGCGGGGATCCGTTCGGTTTTCAGCTGATTCTTAAGCCGGATATTCCATGACCGTTTGCACCGGACGGTTGGAACGGTTCGGTGCTGGGGCCATTCCCATACCATTGTCCATGGTCCGTCGTCGTAAATCAGATTTTGTGAAATATCGGGTTAATTTCGGGCCGTATTTTGTCGTGGCGTCGGGTGCTGCTTCTTAAAAAATGAACTTGAGTTCAAAATTTTATTTGACTTAAATTTTCTGCTGGGATACCCATTTGACCGTATGAATCGGTAGGCGGCGGTTGAAATTCAATTTTCTTTTGAAAGTGGAGTGTCAAATGGAACAGAGCTTTATGCCCTTCGTGGGAAGTTTCTTGTGGATGTCGGTTCTTTTGTTGGTGGGCGCCTTTCTCCGGGCCCGGATCCGTTTTTTTCAACGTTTTCTTTTTCCCTCGGCCATCATTGCCGGGTTGCTGGGGTTCATTCTCATGTCCCTGGGCTGGGTGGGGTTGCCCATGGGGGGGCAATGGGAGGCCATCTCTCCCAAAACCTTCACCCTGATCACCACCCATCTTTTTGCCTTTGGCTTCGTGGGCATCGGTCTCATGTCCGGGGACAGCGGCCAGGCCGGGAATGGTAAGAAAATTCTCAAGGGCGCCATCTGGATGACCCTGGTTTTTGAGGGCATGCTCTTCCTCCAGTCCGTGGTGGGCACCCTGGTCATGCTGGGCTGGGAAAGCTTCACCGGCCAGGGACTCACCTCTGCCGTGGGGATCCTGACCGGCCATGGATTTACCCAGGGGCCGGGCCAGACCCTGGCCATTGCTGCGGGCTGGGAGAAAATGGGGTTGGAGGATTGTGTGAGCATGGGCCTGGCCTTTGCCGCCGTGGGCTTTTTCGTGGCCGCCCTGGTGGGGGTTCCCGTTGCCAATTGGGGAATCCGCAAGGGGTTTGCCACCGGGGATTATAAAGCCATGACCCCCACCTTCCTTGCCGGAATGGAACCGGTGGACAATCGCCCCACGGGCCTGTCCAACGTTACCCACAATTCCAATGTGGATTCCCTTTCATTTCACCTGGCCATCATGGGGATGGTTTATCTTCTGGGCTACGGTCTCAGCTATCTCTTCCGCTATTATATTTTCCCCAAGGCCCTTTGGGGGGCGACCTTTGGCTTTCTTTTCGCCTGGGGACTGATCATGGCCATTGTGTTTCGCAAGGTGTTGAACCGCATGGGGGGGAAAAAACTTTTGGATGAAAACAGCCTGCGTCGTCTCACCGGTGTCACCGTGGATTTCATGGTGATTTCCGTGATGATGGCCGTCCAGATCCAAACCCTGCAAAAGTATTTGATTCCCTTTTTGATCATCACTCTTTTGGTCACGGTACTCACCGTGGGCATCATTGTTTTCCTGGGTCGCCGGGTGGGCTGCTTCGGCCTGGAACGGACCCTGGTCATGCTGGGGTATTGTACGGGCACCGGTGCTTCCGGCCTCCTGCTCCTGCGTTTGGTGGATCCGGATTTCAAAACCACGGCGGCGGTGGAAACCGGGTTGATGAATCTATTCGCCCTCCTATCCCTGCCCCTGATTCTGTTGGTTTTCCTCATGCCCCAGTACGGGCTGCTTTTTCTTTTAACGTTGGAATCGGCTATGGCCCTGGTGGTCTTTGTGACCCTGTATATCCTCCATCGGGTGGGATATTTCGGTCCCCGTCAATATTAAAAAAGGAGGTGTGTGCATGGATAAAACCATCTATATCAATGGGAATGTGATCACCGTTGACCCGGATTGCGAGCAGGCCCGGGCATTTGGTGTCCTTGGCGACCGATTTGCCGTGGTGGGGGATGTGGACCAGGTCCGAAACTGGGGCGGTGATAATGCCCGGGTGGTGGATCTCAAGGGAAAGACGGTGTTGCCCGGTTTCATCGAGGGCCACAACCATCTGTCCTATTACAGCCTCCGCATGGACCATGCCGATTGTTCCACCCCGCCCAATTCCCGGATCAGCCAGGTGTTGGACCGGCTCCGGGCCGGGGTGGAAGAGAGCCCGGAGGACGGCTGGGTCTTTGGCTGGGGATTCGACGATACCCTGATTGAAGACCGCCGTCATATGACCCGGGATGAATTGGATGACATTTCCCAGGGCCGTTTTCTGGTGGTCACCCACACCTCGGGCCACCTGGCCTATGTGAATTCAAAGGTGTTGGAAGTCATGGGGGTGGACGAAGATACCCCCAATCCCGAAGGGGGCGAATACTACCGGGATTCCTCGGGCCGCCTCAACGGTCTGCTCAGCGAAACCGCACTCTATCCCCTCATGGGCCTCATTCCCAAACCCGGTTCCCAGGAGATCAAACCCCTGCTGGCCCGGGCCGTTGCCCAGGCCAATGCCAAGGGGGTGACCTCCATCCACGACGCCGCCATCGGCATGGAAGGGGCCGGGGGGGAAATTGTGAAGGCCTACCATGAATTGGCCCGGGAGGGGGGCCTCCACCTGCGGGCCTATTTAACCCTGCTGTCGGACCATTACGATGCCTACCTGCCCCTGGGGCTGGGATCGGGATTTGGTTCGGACCGGGTCCGGCTGGGATCGGTGAAACTCCTCCAGGACGGATCCATCCAGGGCCATACGGGATGGCTCTCCCAACCCTACCACGATCGGCAAGGGGAGGGGGATGTGAGCCAACCCATCCTGTCCCAGGAAGAGTTGGATCGGAAGGTGGCCCACTACCACGGCCAGGGGCTCCAGGTGGCGATCCACGGCAATGGGGATGCGGCCATTGAAAGCATTATTCTGGCCGTGGAACGGGCCCAGGCCCAATGTCCCCGCAAGGATCCCCGCCATCTGCTCATCCATTGCCAGACCGTGCGGGAGGACCAGATTCCGAGGTTGAAGGCCGCCGGGATCATGCCCAGCTATTTCATCGGCCATGTCTATTATTGGGGGGACCGCCACCGGGACATCTTCCTGGGACCTGAGCGGGCCGCCCGCATCAGTCCTTTGAAATCCTCCCTGGACCAGGGGGTGGAATTCAGCCTCCACACGGATCTGCCCATTACCCCCATGGATCCCATGGTCATGCTCCATGCCGCCGTGAATCGGCATACCCGGGAGGGCCAGGTTCTGGGGGCGGACCAGAGGATCTCACCCATGGACGCCATCCGGGGCATCACCCTCTGGGCGGCGGCCACCAGTTTTGAGGAAGGAATTAAGGGTTCCATCAGTCCGGGGAAGTTGGCCGATTGGGTTGTGCTTTCGGACAATCCCCTGGAGGTGGCCCCGGAAACTTTGAACCAACTTGAAGTATTGGAAACCGTCGTGGGCGGTGAAATTGTTTATACGGCCTAGGAGAAAACATGGACAGACCCGTTATTTACCCGGCAAAAAAGATTATTACCCAATATGCGGAACAGCCCGTTGCCCACGGGGTGGCCGTCCACCAGGGACGGATCCTGGGGGTGGGGGATCCCGAAGATCTCAGGTGGGCCATTGGGGTGTCGGCCCTGCCGGCACCGGAGGTGGATACCTGTTTTTCCGATAAAATCCTCATGCCCGGCATTGTGGATGCCCACACCCATGTGGAAGTCCAGGCCCTGATCTACGGAGGGGAGTCCGTGGCCCAGATTCCCTGGCCCGATCCCGCAGGTGGATTTTTCCCGGTCTATCCCAGCCAGGCCGATGTCCTGGACCGGCTCACCCAATTGGACCGGGAACTGCCCCCGGATGTGCCCATCTTTGCCGTGGCCTACGACGACAACAAGGTGGGGGAATTGTCCCTTGAACTCCTGGATCAGGTTTCCCACAGTCGGCCCATCCTGGTGTCCAATCTGGTCTTCCACCGGTTCTGGGCCAATACGGCCCTGCTGGACCAGGCGGGCATCCTGGGACAGGAGCCCCTGCCCGCCGGTGTCCAGGCCGACGACCGGGGCCGGCCCACCGGCACCCTCATTGAAACTCCGGGGCTTATGGCCGTGGTGCCTGCATTGCCCAAACTTTTGGAAAACTTGGGGGAAAAGGTGGCCCGCATCATGCCCCTGTTCATCCGGGCCGGGAACACCACGGTCTGCGATGCCGCCTTTGGCAGTTTCGGCCTGGGCATTTCATTGGATCTTTTTGGCGCCTTCCTGGATGCGAATCCCGTGGGGCTGCGTATCATGGGGTTGCCCTGGGCTGCCCATGCCATGAAGCAGGGTACGGGCCCCGAGGCCTTCATTGAAGCGGTCCGGGCGGCGTCTTCCCATGAGCGGAACCGGCTGCGCATGGGGGCGGTGAAACTTTACACCGATGGCTCCCTGATTTCCCGCACCGCCCCGGCCTCCTGGCCCGGCTATTGGGACGGTTCACCCTCAGGGGAAATGGCCCTGGGGCCGGATGCGCTGGGCCAATGGATCATGGCCCTGCACCGGGAGGGAATTCCCACGGTGACCCACACCAATACGGACCAGGGCTGTCAAATGGTTCTGGACGCTGTGGAAGCGGCCCAGGCCCGGTGCTTCCGGCCGGACATCCGCCACCGCATGGACCATTGTTACACCATCACCGAATCCCAATTGCGCCGGGCCAAGGCCCTGGGGGTGGCGGTTCAATTTTTTACCCCCCAGATCTATTATTACGGGGAAACCCACCTGGCCCGGCTGGGCCCGGACCGGGCCCGGGATCTGACCCCGGTGGGCACGGCCCGGCGACTGGGGGTTTCCTGGGGATTTCACAACGATCCCCCGGGTACGCCCCAACTTCCCTGGGTGGGGGCGGATTCCGTGGTCAACCGCCGGACCGACCATGGAAATATCTGCCTGGGGGAACACCATCGCGTGACCGTGGAGGAAGCCCTCCATGCCATGACCCTGGAGGCGGCCTGGCAGCTCCACCTGGACCATGAAATCGGATCCATCCAGGCGGGAAAAAAGGCGGATTTCTGCGTGTTGGAGGCCGATCCCCTGGAGATGGACCCGTTGACACTCCGGGATATGCCGGTCTGGGGCACGGTGTTCGGGGGTAAGATCCAGCCGGCATGAGGAAGTGAGCTGAATTTGGGGGGGGAGGGTATCCTGACTTGACCTGGACTTCCATTGGGGTATAGGAATAATTGGACCCATTGGAAGTGGATTTTATTTCAAAATCAAAGGTGACAAGGAGGAACCATGCTGACCCTGTCCGATTCCGCACACCAGCCCCTTTATCAGCAAATTTATGAACAACTCAAGGCCGGGATTCTGGCCGGGGACCCCCCTGCGGGAAAGCGTCTCTCCTCCATCCGGGCCCTGGCCCGGGAGCTGGGGGTGGGGAAGAATACCGTCACCGCCGCCTACCAGCAGCTCTGTGACGAAGGATACATTGAAAACCGGCCCCGGTCGGGCTTTGTGGTGGCAGAGTTGGAACCGGGGTTTTCAACCCCGCCGGACGGGCGGCCGCCATGCTCCGGCGAGCCCCTGGAGGAACCGGGGAATCCCGGATGGGGCAGCCAACCCCGATACAGCCATGATTTTCAATACGGTTGCCTGGGGGAAGGGGACTTTCCCCTGGCGGCCTGGCGGCGGATTACCAACCAGGTGCTGTCCGGCGAAGGACCCGGAGAAATGGGGGAATACCCCAGGAGCAAGGGAGAACCTGGACTGCGGCGCCGGTTGCGGGATTACCTGGCGGCCAGCCGGGGGGTGCGCTGCCGCACGGAGCAAATCGTCATGGCCCCGGGCACCCAATGGTGTATGAACATCCTCTGCCGCCTACTGGAGGATCGGTCCGTGGCCATGGAGGATCCCGGCTACGACGGGGTTCGCCATGTTTTATCCCTCCACGGAAAACAATTAATCCCCATCCCCGTGGGCCCCCAGGGGCTGGATCCCCAATCTCTCTGGGAGAGTTCGGCCCAGAGCCTTTACATTACCCCCTCCCATCAATTTCCCACCGGGGCGGTCATGCCCATCCGCAATCGCATGCAGATCCTGGAATGGGCCCAGGCCCGCGACGGGATCATCATGGAAGACGATTACGACAGTGAGCTGCGTTATTCGGGAAGGCCCATCCCCTCCATCCAGGGCATTGATTCCCATGGCTGTGTGGTTTATCTGGGTACGGTGTCCAAGGCCTTTTCACCGGCCCTGCGCCTCTCCTACATGGTCCTGCCCGAGTCCCTGCTGGATAAATACCACACCCTCTTTTCCCGCTATGCCTCCCCCGTACCCTGGCTGGAACAGCGGATTTTTGAAACCTTCATGGAACAGGGATTATGGGAGCGGCATCTGCGCCGGGCCTGCCTGGCCAATGGGCGGCGCCACGATGTTCTGGTTAAATCGGTGCGGGAAACCATGGGGGATAAGGTTCGCATCATCGGGGAGGGGGCAGGGCTCCACATTCTTCTGGCCTTCCAGGAGGGGACCATTGAATCCCAGGCCCTGGAAAAGGCACGGGCGGCAGGCATCCGGGTCTATCCGGTCCATCATTATTATATGGACAGGAAACGATACAGGGGAAATCAGGTTCTGCTGGGCTTCGCCGGAATGGACCGCCGGGCCATCCCCCAAGGGGTGGCCCGGTTGGCACGGGCTTGGTTTGACGGGGTTTAATCTCCGCACTTGGCCGTGATGGCCTCGATCTGGATTTTGATGACCGTGGTTTTTGCGGCGGCGCTCTGGATATATTTTTTTCCCGCTTCCATGTAGTCCGGGGAAAAGCGTTTGATCAATGACAAAAGGCCGGCTTCCTTTTCTTCACCCTCCACCTTCAGGGCCTGGCCAAAGACCACCACACTCTTAAACCGGGTGGAGAATTCCTTGGGCAGGATTTCGGCCTGGGGAACCACACAAAAGGAAACCCGGGGATTGTTGGCGATATTGTCCAACTTGTGGCCGGTGGCGGCGCAGTGGAAATAGATGGCCCCGTCGTGGCAGGCGTAGTTCAAGGGCAGGGCATAGGGGTAACCGTCTTCTCCCTGGGTGGCCAGGGTGCCGTACTCTCCGGCTTCCAGCAATTCCAGAGCCTGGTCCTTACTCAATTCTTTTTTATGACGTCTCATTTTTCTGAACATGGGAATCCTCCTTGGTGGTCATCCCGGGGATATTTCCCCCGGGAGGGTCATGTGAATGGGGAAAATCTATCGGAGAATTGCATCTGAGAAAAGAGCCAGTTTTTGAAAAAAAAGAGGGTACAGATGGAAGGGGTCAGACCCAGTTCAGGGCATGGAGGGCCCGGACCCCTTCCAATTCATTGAGGGCATATCCCGAATATTGGATGGTGGGCCCCGGGTGGTCCGCTCCCATGTCCCTGTCATTGACGGCGAATTGGAGGCAGATGGCACCGATGCCCAGATCCTTGAGTTGGCGCAGCCGGGTTTTCCCCTCCGGAGTGCTTTCCCAGACGGCCAATTCCTGGAAAATGGGATCATTCTCGTCGATCCACCCATTCTGGTCCCTATCATAGGCGGCCAATTGTTCAAATCCATGGGTGCCGGGCAGGGCGCCAAAGAGTTCGCTGCCGTCGTTGATCACGCCGTCCTTGTTTTTGTCCAGGGCCAGGAAACCATTGCCCGGCTTCAGCAGTGCCATGGTGTTTTTTTCTCCGTCATTGTCCATGTCGAATTGGATTTCCACCTGGGAGCGTTCCGGGCCCTGGCCGTTGAGGTCCACCACCAGGGGGGCGACGGTGGGCCTTGTCTCCGGGGTGTCCCGGTGGTGGGTCTTATAGCTTTCCCGGATATGGTGCATTTCAAATCGAAACTCAATGGTGCGCCCGTCTTCGGTTTCCACCCGGCCCATGGCCGTGCAGCAATGGTTTTGGGTTTCGTAGTACCGGTCCCCCGGTTGTGGATATTCGAGCCGTTCCTCCATGCTTTCTTCCAGGGCCTGGTGATCCAATTGGCCCCGTTGGTAGGCTTCCACCTGGTTGGCCACGGCATCGGGGTCCAGGTAACCCACCACACATTCACAAAGGTCCACCATGGAAGAGACCCGGTATTGACAGCTCTGGTAACTGAGATCGGCCACGCCCCCGTAACAGAGGCCGGGGGTATTGGGAATCTTTGTCTGGTGTTTGAACACATCGGGATATTTTTCCCGGTTTTCCGGCGTGTCCATGATGTCTTTGAATTCGGGATGGGCCGTGGTGTCGGTGACCCGGGTTTTTGAATGGAGCTTGGATGTGTAAACATGGGTGTGGGAATGGGTGATTTTCATGGTGATCTCCTGGGGCGGGCCGGGATCCTCCTGGATCCGGACCCGGATTTTTATCTGGGTATCGTCCTGAAACCCGGGATCGGGAAGAAGAAATGCAAAATCCGCACCGGGGAAAAACCATGTGTTTTCGCCGCCATTGGGGGCGTCGGCGGGAAAAAACTGCCCCGGGGCGGCAGATCATTCCCCCTACCCAGGGGAATCTATCCCTTTGTCTTGTGGTTTGATTGGGGGCAGTGTATCTTACCCGAAGAGAACCCTCGGGTTCCTTCACGCCCCCCCAGCTATCTTTCCATCTTTATTAATGGTGACAGCCATGAGTGATACGCTATTTGTTCAGTTTTACAACCAGACCCGCAGCGGCTGGTATGATCTTTCCAATGGGTTTTCAGATACCTGGGACCTGTGCCGGCAACGGGGGGATTTCTGGTGGGTGAAGCACCTGCCCGAACACCGGGACTGGTACGATTCTTCGGCTTACTCTCCCCTTCCCCTGCCCATTGACAGGGGCCGGGTATATATCAGTGCCAGTTACGTCAACCATCTCTACCAGGCCTGGCTCTGGGCCCGGGAATACCCCGAGATCACCTTCCTGGTGGGCGGCCCGGTGGCCAGCGAGCGCAGCGGCCCTGCGGATACATGGAATTCGGTACACTTCAAGGTGGAGGGGGAATTGCCCCCCAACTTAAAAATGACCGGCCGCAGCCTGGAACAGGTCATGGGGGTACCCGAGTTTTCCGGCCAATGGAAATTGGAAATCCCGGAGGATATTCCCCGGGACAGTCGGGTCTATTTCTCCTATACCCTGGAGAACCATTGCTATTGGAAAAAATGTCCCTTTTGTTCCATTGCCCAGCATTCCCAGGCCGATTACCGGCATCGAAAGGAATTGGGCCTGGAGTTCCGGGATCTGGCATACCCGGGGCACAAAATTGTCCGGCTCAACACCGGTTCCATGACCCCGGAACATGTCCGGGCCATTTTGCCCCGGCTGCCCGTGCGGGAGGACATGGAATATCGGTTTTTCATGCGGGCGGCCCCGGCGGAAACCCGGGCCCTGAAAGAGGTGGCCCAAAATTTCGGGGAGCAGATCCCCACCTGTACCCTGGGCTTTGGCATTGAATTCCCGTCGGATCGCATGTGGAAATATCTGGACAAGGGCACCTGCATGCAAGGGGTGATTGAAAACCTCCAGACCTGCACGGCCATCGGCTTCCGGGTCAATGCCAATATGATCCTGGGCTGGAACAACCTCACCCCGGCGGATCTACGTGATCTGGAAAAGTTCATGGATGCCTTTTCCGCCGACACCGTGACCAGTTTGCAATTGCGTTGGCTTTTTGCCCATCCCTATACCCCCATCCATGAAAATTACGACGGGGTGGAAGATTCCATCCGTCTGGGTCCCTTTAATTGTGGGTTCAATGTCCGGGTCAATGCCGAGCAGAAGGCCTTGAATCGGGAGGCCGCCCTCATCATACGGGACAAATGCGCTGAAAAAGGGGTGAAATTGGAAGGCTTTGGCAACCTCACCAAGGGCAACCTGGATGGAAATTAACCCCACCTAATATTTGGAAAACCTTACCAGTCAAGGGCTTGAAAAAAAGCATCCGCTTTTTGAAATAAACCGGGTGGATTTTGCTTGACAGATATTTGATATCTGATATATCAGACATCAGATATTTGATATCGATAGTGAACCACCTGGTTGCGCGGGTTTCGCTGCCTGCTTTCCAGGGTAATATTTTTTTGTATGGAGGTTGTAAGACCATGAAAATGACCACCGAAGAGGCTTTCATCAAAGTCCTCCAGATGCACGGCATCGACAACGCTTTTGGTATCATTGGATCCGCCATGATGCCCATTTCCGATCTTTTCCCCAAAGCTGGGATCACTTTCTGGGACTGCGGTCACGAATGTAACGCCGGCATGATGTCCGACGGATACACCCGTGCTTCCGGTAAAATGTCCATGATGATCGCCCAGAACGGCCCCGGGATTACCAACTTCGTAACTCCCGTTAAAACTGCCTACTGGAACCATACTCCCCTTCTTCTGGTTACTCCCCAGGCTGCCAACATGACCATGGGCCAGGGTGGTTTCCAGGAAGTTCCCCAGATGGCTGCCTTCGAAGACATGGTTGCGTATCAGGAAGAAGTTCTGCATCCCTCTCGTATCGCAGAAGTTCTGAACCGCGTTATCCTCCAGGCTAAAAAAGCCTCTGCACCTGCCCAGATCAACGTTCCCCGTGACTTCTGGACCCAGGTAATTGACATTGAACTTCCCCTGGTTGTTGATTTCGAACCCTCCAATGGTGGTTCCGAATCCGTTGCCAAGGCTGCTGAACTGCTGTCCAACGCCAAGTTCCCCGTGATCCTGAACGGTGCCGGTGTTGTTCTGGCCGACGCCATTGGGGACACTGTTGCCCTGGCTGAAAAACTGGACGCCGCTGTTTGCTGCGGTTACCAGCACAACGACG
>JAKSBM010000910.1 GCA_022361135.1 Desulfobacterales bacterium
AACGGGTCCAGGCCCGGTTGGATGCCTACGAAGAACGGGAATTTGATTCCCAGCAGATGGAAATTATCCAGGAGTATCTGGATTAGTATTTCCCCATACCCTCTGTCGGAGCCCCACCCCGTTCGGTTTCCGCCAGTACCCCAAAACAAAAAGCCGGGCCATCCAGAAAGTGGATGGCCCGGCTTTTTTTAGGAGATGAGTCAGGTCGCGTACTCATGAAGTGTGTCATGTGATGGCGGTTATACCCAACCCGGATGACGGGAAGATGACCCGGGGATTACCAAATGGTAAGGTGGGGCAATGGCTTCCCTGTTCCCGGTCCCGGACCTTTCCCCTTTTTTCAGTGGAAGGGGATGCATGGGGAATCCGGCCATCTGTGATATAGGTGGATACAGGGCGGGCCGCCTGGCCATGCAATGTTTTATCTAAAATTTGAGGAAGGAAAACACGCATCCATGATTTGGAATTTCGACCCCGTGGCCTTTGAATTGGGGCCCTTCACCATTTATTGGTACGGCATCTGTTTTGCCCTGGCCCTGGTGTCCGGGCTGGGGGTGATGCAGTGGATTTTCAAACGGGAAGGGATCTCTCCACAGATCCTGGACCCTTTGTTTGTTTCCATGGTGGTGGGGATCATGGTGGGGGCCCGCTTGGGCCATTGCCTGTTTTACGACCCCGGTTATTATCTGGCCCATCCCGTGAAGATCCTGGCGATCTGGGAGGGGGGCCTTGCCAGCCACGGCGGCGCCCTGGGGGCATTGGCTGCGGTCTGGTGGATCTGCCGGTCCCAGTCCCTGGATCATCTCTGGTTGCTGGATCGCCTGGCCGTGGCCACGGGGCTGACGGCCAGCTGGATTCGGTTGGGCAATTTTTTCAATTCCGAGATCGTCGGCATCCCGTCCCAGCTGCCCTGGGCCGTGACGTTTCTGCGGGTGGACGCCATTCCCCGCCATCCCTCCCAACTCTACGAAGCCCTGGCCTACGTGCTGATTTTCCTGGGGATGACGGTGGTCTACCTGGGAACGGGCAAGGATCGAAAGCCGGGTGTCCTTTTGGGATTGCTCCTGGTTTCGGTGTTTACGGCCCGGTTCCTTTTGGAGTTCCTCAAGGTGAAACAGGCCGCCTATGCCCCGGCCCTGGGGGTGAGCACGGGGCAATGGCTGAGTCTGCCCTTTATCCTGGCCGGGCTCTGGTTCCTGGTCCGGCCTTATAAAAGGGCTTAATCGATGCGCTTCATGCCGATTTTCAGGTATTTGGCGGCCAAATCCACATAGACCTGCTTGCCGTAGGTCCAGAATTCCACATCCTTTTCCCCCACCTCCCGGACCACCTTGGCCGGGTTGCCCACGGCCACCACCCGGTCGTCCAGGGTCTGGTGGGCCCGGACCACGGCCCCTTCGCCCACAATGGTCCATTCTCCGGTCTCCGACAATAGGCTGAGCACGGCGCCCATGCCCACCACGGAATAGTCCCCGATGCGGGTGCCGTGGACAATGGCCCCGTGGCCCAGGGTGACGCTTTTGCCGATGGTGAACAGGCCCGTGGGCGGGCAATGGATGATCACCCCTTCCTCCACGGCGGTGCCGTCTCCGATTTCAATGCGGCCGTAATCTCCGCGGATGATGGCGCCATGGCCGATGTAGCATTGGTCGCCGATGACCACAGCCCCGATGACCTGGGCGGTTTCACTCACATAGCTGTTTTCACCGATTTTCGGTTGTTTTCCGTCAAATTCAAAG
>JAKSBM010000013.1 GCA_022361135.1 Desulfobacterales bacterium
CCATGACCCAACCCATTTCGATGTTGGTGGGATCGATGTCGATTCTGCTCATGCCGGACAGACGTTCCAGCTGTTCGTCGGTGTAGTTTCTTTCGTGCTGCAGGCGGGAGGTCAGGGCGACCATGGCCAGGTTGTGGGCGTTCATGATGGCGTTGATGTCACCGGTGAAACCCAGGGAGAAGGGAGTCAGGGGGATACACTGGGCCAGACCACCACCGGCGGCGGAACCCTTGATGTTCATGGTCGGTCCACCGGAAGGCTGACGGATAGCGGCACAAACATTCTTACCGATTTTACCCAGGCCCTGAACCAGACCCATGGAAGAGGTGGATTTGCCTTCACCCAGGGGAGTGGGGGAAATGGCGGTTACATCGATATATTTTCCATTGGGCTTGTCTTTCAGACGGTCCAGAACTTTACGGAAATCGATTTTTGCAATGTAATGTCCCTGGGGAAGCAGCTCTTCTTTAGTCAGTCCCAGCTTTTCACCAATTTCATAAATGGTGAGCATTGACTTTTCAGCGTCTTCTGCAATCTCCCAGTCAGCATGTTTGGTCGGATCTAATGCCATGTTTTACTCCTTTGTTTATTTTTTGGGCCCAATACGAGCCGGTAATAAAACTAGTATGAAACCTATACGCACTACTGCACATTAAGTCGTCAAAGCCTAACTGTGTATCCTACCTATATAAATCAAAATAAAAAATCAACTACTAAGGTATAAAAACACAACTTTTTCTAAAAAGGGGTGTGTATTCTTACAATTTAACAGTAAAAACAGATCAGCATTATACACTTTGCCCAGAAAAACAAAGGTTTTTTTTAAAGAACAATAAATTTTAATAAAACCAAAACTTCTTACTCTCCAACAAAAATCAGCCCAATATTCAGCGATTATTGAAATATTTCGAATTACAATTTTTGTTTAGAAACTAAATCCTATTCAGCAAAACATTGAGAAAAACCGACCATTCACAACCATTTGATAATATTACTTATTCTATCAAATCAAACACAGTTGACTAAATTCACTCATCTATTGACAAAAAATCCCACAAATTATAAGTCATATGCTGTTATCAGTTTCTTAACCGTAATATAAGGGTACGTGTATGGGCAGATACATTAAAGTAAGCAGCATAGCTTCAACTTTGAGTATCTGCCTTTTTTTGTGCCCTGGTCCTTCCCTGATAACTTCACTTCTTGTTAACCTCGTTAACGCTAACCCCCCCCAACTCATAACTACTTTTTTAATCTTTAGGAGGTAAAAGTGGGATTTGAAATAACCAAAGAGACATATGCCGGCGCCATCAAAGGCATCACCATCGGAAGCGGTGATACGACTCTGACCGTCGGCGGCCAGACGAGTTATCCTTTTTACCAGTTCGAAGGTGAAATGCCCAACAAACCGATCATTGCCATGGAAATCTGGGACATGACCCCGGAAGATTGGCCGGAAGCAGCATTGGCCCCTTTCAAAGACGTGGTATCGGATCCTGCAGCATGGGCGAAAAAATGTGTCGAAGACTACGGGGCCCAGGCCATTGTGCTTCAGCTCAAGAGCATCGACCCCAACGACAAAGACGCCAGCCCGGAAGATGCTGCCGCCACCGTTAAAAATGTTCTTGGTGCCATCAATGTTCCCCTTATCGTATGGGGCTGCACCGTACCCGCGAAAGATGAAGAAGTACTGAAAAAAGTCGCCGAAGAATGCCAGGGCGAAAACCTGGTTCTCGGACCTGTGGAAGAAAAGAACCACAAGGGCATCGGCGCCGCTGCCATGGGATACGGCCACACGGTCATTTCCTCTTCCCCCATCGACGTCAACCTGGCCAAACAGGTGAACATCCTCCTGGAAAACCTGGGCGTTTCCCTGGACAAGGTTATTGTTGACCCGACAACGGGTGGCCTGGGCTACGGCCTGGAATACACCTACTCAGTAATGGAACGTCTCTCCCAGGCCGCCATGACCCAGGGCGACGACAACCTCCAGAACCCCATGATCAACAACCTGGGCAACGAAGTTTGGAAGTGTAAAGAAGCCAAACAGACCGTTGAAGAAGCCCCTGAACTGGGCGATCCCGAA
>JAKSBM010000246.1 GCA_022361135.1 Desulfobacterales bacterium
CACGGAACCGGTGGCTTCTCCATTGCCGGGAACGGAGAGGTGGAGGGTGTCGTCGTGGCGGGTCTGGGATTTAAAGGTTTCCGAATCATTGGCATCGTTGAAGGACAATTTTCCGTCCCCGGTGGCGGCATCGGTGCCCGAAAGATGGGTGAGGGTGATGGCGGCGTCCTTACCCGTATCCCCGCCGGCACCCTTGAGGGTGACATCGGCTCCGTTGGTGGTGCGGATGACAATGGACCCGTCTGCTTCATTCCGGGAAAGGGTAAAGGGTTTATCCTTGAGGGCCTTTTGCAATGCGGTGTAAAAGGCCTTGGATGTTTTTGCCTGGTCCTGGGTATCCACATCCTTTAAATTCACCGACACGTCGACGGTGCTGGTGGGTACCCCATTGGAGCTGAGTGTGAATTTCACGGTGTCCGAGTCATTGAAATTGGAAAAATTGCTCAGCTTGACACCGGCGTTGTCCTGGACCTGGAACTTCTGAATCCCCAGGGTGGCGCCCTTGGCACTTTCCATGGTCAGGCCGTCGGCGGACAGGTCGGTGTTTCCGTTCATCTTGTTCACCGCCTTCACCGCCGATTCCAGGGAGGCCTCAAACTGGTCCTTGAGGCTGCCCTTGGATCCATCCACCACAAAGCTTTGTTTATGGATTTTTCCGTCCACGCTGAGTTCGTATTGGACCCGATCCCCGTCCTGGGCATTGTTGATTCCCTTGAGGTTGAACTCGGCCCGGGTTTTGGCGGCATGGGCCTTGACCCCGGGGATCTTGTTCAGTTTTTCGGCAATGTCGGCCATGGATTTGCCCGCATCCCCGCCCATGTCCTTGATCTGGATTTTATGGCTCCCGGTTTTGGAGCCGTAAATGGTGATGGTTTGGTCCATGAGGATCTGGTTGGCCGCCGAGGCGGCCGTGCCTGCGGTGGTGCCCACCACCTCCCCCAGCCGTGACCCATTGGTCTGGGTGACCATGCGTTTGCCGATGTGGGCCCCGTCTACCACGGTGAATCGATACCTGGACCGGGCACCGCCCGGGGCGGTTCCCTTGAAATTGGACAGGGTGGCCGTGGAAAGGTTCATGTCCATTTCCACCTTTTTGAATCCGGCCTTGGCCTGGGTTTGATCCCGGATCCACATCTTGAACACCTTGGTATAGTCGATGCGGTTCCCGAATTTCAGGCTGGAAAGCCGTCCGGTGTCGTTGGTGGTATCGGTCCCGGTGAGGGAACTGCTGAAATAATTCTGCCCCACCCCCTGGGAGTGGATCTTGTTAATGTTCCAGATGATCTCCCTTGAGAGTTCATTGAGCTGGTGCTGGAATTTGGGAATGATCTCATCCCGCACCGTGAGCAGCCCGGCCAGCTTGCCCCCCCGGATTTCATGGGTGATGTCCACGCTTGAGGAGCCCTGGCGGATGATTTTTCCATCCCGGGTTGCCAGGGAATAATTCTCATTGCCGCTGACCAGGGGTGTTCCCCCGGCCAGGTTCACGGTGACACTGCCGTTTCCCTGGCGGATGATGTTGACATCCACCAGCTTGCCCAGCTTGTCCAGCAGGGCGTTTTGCCTGTCCTTCAGGTCATTGGCCGGGGTGTCCGGCTCCATGCCCTGGATCTGCCGGTTCAGGTCGGCCAATTGGGCGGAATAGGAATTGATGAGATCCAGTGTGGAGCCGATCTTTCCCTTTACATCCGCCTTCATCTGATCCAATTGACCATTGATGGTTTTGAATTTATCGGCCAGCTTGTTGCCCATGTCCCGGACCTGGATGCGCTGGGCACTGCCCCCGGGCATGTTGCTCAGGTCGTGCCAGGCATTCCAGAATTTACCAAGGTTGGCATTCAACCCCGTGGCCGATTGGGTGCTGAATGTGGCCTCCAATTGGGCCATGTAGCCCTGGGTTTCGACCAGGGCGGCCTTTTTGGATGCGGCTGTGGTGAGCCTGTTCTCCAGCAATTGGTCAACGGTTCGTTGGACCTGGCCCACCTTAACCCCGGTGCCGAATAAATGTCCCCCATATATGATGGGGGAGCTGTTCACGTGGTCGGCCCGTTGCCGTGAAAAGTCGGGATTGTTCACATTGGCCACATTGTGGCCGGTGATGTTCAACCCGGCCTGCTGGGCGGCAATGGCGTTTTTGGCGATATTCAATGTTGCCGAAAGTCCACTCATGGATCACACCTCCATATGAATTGGATCATTTCCACTACCGTTTCATCTGGATCACCGTCTGCATCATGTCATCCACAGTGGTGATGGTTTTGGAGTTGGCCTGGAAGGCCCGCTGGTTGGTAATCATGGAAACGAATTCCTCGGAGATTTCCACGTTGGATTTTTCCAATGAATTGGGGGAAATTCTACCCAGGCCGTTGGAACCCGGCTTGTTGGTAATGGCGTTGCCGCTTTCCCGGGTGGCTTCAAAGCGGTTGCCCCCGGTGTTGGACAGGCCGTGGTTGTTTCTGAATTTGGCAAGGCCCACCTGGAAGAGGGGGATGCGCTGGCCGTTTGAATAGATGCCGGTGATGACGCCGTCGGAGGAAACACTGACCCGCTGGAGATCCCCCGGGCCGTATCCGTCTGAATCCTGGTAGGCCGTGGAGGAGGCCTTGGCAAACTGGGTGGTGCTCATGGAGTCATTGACAAAGTGCTTGCCGTCGAATTTGGTTCCCATGTTGAGTAGGATATCGGATTTGGTGGAGCCGAAATCCCCGCCAAGGAAGTCGGCGCTGAAGGCAAAATAACCCTTTTCCTTGATTTCTTCCTTGGAAACCTGGGTCCAGGCCGTTGATCCCTGGATGTTGAATTGGATCCGTGTCCGGTCGGTGTAGGGATGGGTGGTCTCTCCGGTTTTCAAAGCCTTTTTAAAGTTAAAAACAATGTCTTCCTTGTCATCTTCGTTGCCCGACCCGTCCAGGTCGATGGAGACCTTGTTCTTATCCCCGGTGAGGGTGGCATTGGCATATTCCGGCGGCGGTGTGTCCGGGTTGAGGTTGAAGGAGAGGCTGTCATTGTCCGTTGGGGCGGCCCCACCACCCCCGCGGACGTTGAAGGTGAGATCCGTTGTTTTGTCGTTGTCCAGGTCAATGCCCACGCTGTCCGCCGGTGTACCCGGTGCGGTGATGGTGGCATCGGGGTATTCCTGGGGCGGGGTGGGATCGATCTTGAACTGGATGGTTTGGTTGGCCGATGTGGTAAGATTTTTACCAAAGGAATACCGGATCACCGATGCCTCTGCGGCATTGCCCGCTCCATCGTATACCTTCAAGGTGACCTGGGAGTTGCCCGAGGCGGCCGTGTCCACTTCCACCCGGGTATTGCTTGAGCCTGTGTCCGCCGTCCATTTGGTCCCATCCCATTTCAGGGTGATGTTCTCCGGCACCCCCGAGGCATTGGTGGAGGCAATGGCGCCCTGTTTGCCCTTGGATACGATGGAGAGAACCGGATTGTTTGCCGGGGTGAAGCTGAATTTCTGTTCGGAGATATCCTCCTTTTTCAGTGGCTGATTCCAATCCCATTTACCGGTTTTGGCATTGAACCGGATCTTCATCCCGTTGACCACCCGTTTGGCGGCCTGGGGATTGTTCACCGTGATGTCGGTGGTGGAGATGTTTGTCGGGTCATTGGTTTCCACCTTTCCCAAAAGGGTGCCGGCCTTATGGGCCCCTTCGGGGTTGCTCCAATGCCAGGTGCCGGTTTTGGGATTGTAGGTGAGGGCCACATTGTCCACATCTTTTTCCATGACACCGGGGGCGTTGATTTTCATGGTGGTGTTGTCATTGTCCGCCCCGCCCACGTAGGAGGTGCCGGAAATGCCCTGGACGTGGAGATCCTTTTCCGCATTGACGTTAAAGCCGATGGAGTCCGTGGCCGATGCCGGTTTTTTCAGCCGGATTTTCAGGTCGGGCTCGTTGTCCGTGGCTGAATTGGGGTTGAGGACAATGTGGACATTCTGGTTGTCCGAATGGACAATACGGGCATTTTTATAGTTGGGGGGAAGGTCGGCCGAGGTGATCACCCCGTCGCCGTCGGTGTCGGCAAAGGACCATTTATTCCCATCGTATTCCAGTTTGAATCCCGGGCCGTCCTTGGTCATGGCCTTGGAATCCACGATTTTATAGTTCACGTCCTTCACCGTGTTTTCACCCGTGGCCGTGAAGCGGCCCAGGCGGCCGGTCATCTTGCTCATGGTGATATCCACCACCTTGCCCGAACTGGGACTGAACTTGAGGGTGCCCCGGGCCAGAAGCCCTTTGCCCATGGTGCCCTGGACGGCATTTCGTTTGTCTTCATCCGGATTCATGGAGACCATGTATTCCCATTCGGTGTCGGATTTTTTATTGTAGGTGATGTTGATGTCGTGGCTGCTGCCCAGGGCATCGTAGACCTTGACCGTGGTGCGGTAGCCGTAACTGCTTTTGGCCACGGGCGGGTTCTTCAATCCGTTGAAATAGCTGGACAGGACCTCGGCATTGGTTTTGGCCTTGGCATTGAGGTTGGCCACCACATTGACCTGGCTGCTTTTTTTGGGGGGGCTGCTGGTTTTGGTGAGGATGAGATCCGTCAATGATCCCGTGGGGTCCCCGGTTGTTTCATCCAGGTTCCAGCCCTGGACAAGGTGGCCCGTGGCATTGACAAATTGCCCCTTTTCATTGAAACGGAAATTCCCCGCCCGGGTATATGAGGTGTTCTGGGTGTTGGCCTGGCGGAGGATGAAAAATCCATTCCCCCCAATGGAAAGGTCGGTTGCATTTCCCGTGGATTCAAAGGATCCCTGGCTGTAATTCTGGGAGACATCCCCCAGGGCCATGCCCCGTCCCACCTGGCCGGCACCGGCCTGGGTGGAAACGTTTTGGTATAGGACATCTGCAAAGCTGGCCCGCCCCTTTTTAAATCCAACCGTATTTAAATTGGATATGTTGTTACCCGTTACCTGGAAGGCTCTTCCCGTGTTTTTCAGACCGCTGGTTCCGGTAAACAGCGCACTTGACAATGACATGTTCAATCTCCTTTTTGTCTGCAAGAACAGTTTCCTGAATCCATTGTGGATTCGGGACAATTTTCAAATTCAGATTCGATTTCCATTGGGAAAAGGGTTGAATAATAGATGGAATGACGAATTTCGCCCTTTCGCATCCACAGGGCGCACCCCTCCCATCGTCCTTTGGGCGGTTTCGCGCACTTCCGGTGTACAGGGCGCAGCTGTCCCCGTCGCCACAAGGCGGGCAGGGGCCAATGGCCCTACCAAAGGATAAATGGGCCTGCCATTTCCGGAATCCATGGAGAAATTGAAAATTTTCCATGGCCGTGGCAGATGCGAAATGTCTGTTTTATTCTATGATTTCATTGTTTTGTCCCGGGTGGCGGGCCGGATTGGGCCCTTGCCGTCCGCGGGACGCACCACTCCCTTAACCCCGTTTTGAGCTGTCGATGAAGGTGGTGTAAGGCTCCATATATGGGAATGCCCATATAAAAAGAGCGTGGACGCACCTCTTCCGTGGAGCTGATCCAGAAAAGCCCTGGACAGCCGGCAAAACGGTTCCCCTGGGCCTAGGGCGCCAGGAAAATTAAATGTTAAATTCCCAATTGCCCTGTCCGTGGCTGTTTAACGATTTTTTCTATTGGAATAGATAGAAGATGGGGGAACGACCCTGGTGGTCGAAACCAATCTTAAAATCGGAAAGTTAAGGCATCCCTGCCTTGAAGAGAAAATGAATGATTTGCAATCATTTATACTTAAAGTTGCATCTTTAATTCAGCGTTTGTTAAATCTGTGTTGTTGTTCTAATTAATTGTGTTTGTTACATTGTTTTATTCCCCCATGGGGATTTTTGAATTTGTTTGTTCTGACCTCCTTTCCATGAATTCCCCTTAACCTCCTGCTTTGGCGTCTTCATTGTTTTTTATCTGTCTTTTTTTATTGGACTTTGGGCTTTGTGGGGCTCAGTGGCCCGGTTTTTATGCCAAAGTATCACTAGATTGTTTGATTTTTTAAGAGCAAATAATATGCCCCGATTTTGGCTTAAATTATACGTCATGAAATCGGGATATTGGCATGGGACCAAATTCAGGCTGCCTGTTTCATCCATTGGAATGGGAATATTTTTCCCTGCTCCAACGGGGGAGGTGGGTAATTTTTTCCCAGCGGAGAAAATCCTTGGAGGGCAGGGGATTTCCACGCCGATGAGGTTTTCCCATTGACCGGGCCGCTGGGTGATTTATGATGGAGGGACGGTTCCAACCCAATCAAAGGAGGCGGCATGAAATGGTTTAAGAAGAAAACCCTCACCGGCCTGGCCCGCACTTGTGGCTGAGCGGCTAAAATCGGTCCGGCAGTTTTGTCGGACGCCCTCTCCACCTTTGCACCCCCCGATGATGTCGATCTGCTGGTGGGCTATGATACGGCCGATGATGCAGCTGTCTACCGGATGTCCCCGGAGCTGGCCATGATCAACACCGTGGACTTCATCACCCCGCCGGTGGACGATCCCTGGTGGTTCGGCCAGATCGCTGCGGCCAATTCCCTTTCCGATATTTATTCCATGGGCGGACGCCCCCTCACCGCATTGAATCTGGTCATGTTTCCCTCCAAGGTTTTGGACATGGGGATTCTCAAGGAGATCCTCAAGGGGGGCCACGATAAAGTCGTGGAGGCCAATGCCGCCCTGGCCGGTGGGCATTCCGTGGATGACGAAGAGCCCAAGTACGGCCTTTGCGTCAATGGGGTGGTCCACCCCGACCGGATCCTGACCAATGCCGGGGGGCAGGTGGGGGATACCCTCATCCTCACCAAGCCCATTGGTTCGGGGGTGCTGTTCAATGCGGTGCGTTCCGGGAAACTGGATTTTGCCACCCTGGAGCGGGAGGCCCTGCCGGAGATTGCCGCCCTCAACGACAAGGCCCTGGAGGCGGCCCTGGCCCATGGCGCCCATGCCCTGACCGATGTCACCGGTTTCGGTATCCTGGGCCATCTCGGGGAAATGTCCCAGGGCTGTGGCCAGGGCATCCAGATGGCGGCCCGGGCCCTGCCGGTCTACCCCCATGCCCTGGATATGTACGAACGCGGAGAGACCACCGGATCCAATTCCGCCAATGAAACCATGGTCATTTCCAGGGGGCTGGATCTGGATCCGAGGATACGGGGGGCCCAGCGGGATATCCTTTTCGATCCCCAAACCTCGGGCGGGCTGGTCATTGCCCTTCCCGACAACGAAGCCAACGGCTGCCTGGAAACCTTGAAGGAAGCCGGTTTAAAGGATGCAGCAAAAATCGGACATATCCTGGACAGCCCCCCCGGGCTCCAGGTGGTTTAAATGCGGGGCCGGTGCACCGGCCCATGGCAGTTTAATTATAATTTATCAAGGACTCCGGGGGGAATGGAACGGGCAAGATGGCGATTCCCGCCGGCCTTTCCATCCCGGGATCCCAAGGAATCAGTGAACATGAAGATCCATCGCAACCTGAAGCTGAACACTGAAGAACTGACCCGAATCCACGATGCCACCCTGAACATCCTCCAGGAAAAGGGCATTCGTTTCCAGAACGAGGATGCACTGAAGACCTTTAAATCCCACGGCGCAAAGGTGGAGCGGGACATTGTCCACCTGGACGGGGCCATGGTGGAGTCGGCCATTGAATCGGCCCCCCAATGGTTCATCCTGGAGGGGCGGGATCCCAAAAAGAGCGTGACCATGGGGCGGGACGAGGCCGGCCGGGACCATTTGGCCATTGCCCCGGGATACGGCAGCTGTCACATCCTTTCCCCCACCGGTGAGATGCGTTCCCCCCTTCGGGCTGACTTTGACAATTTTTGCAAATTGGTCCACACCTCAAATGTGGTGAGCATGAATGGGTGCCTCATGGTGGAACCCCTGGATGTGGATCCCAGCCGGGCCCACCTGCCCATGCTCCAGTCCACCCTCACCCTTTCCGACAAACCCTTCATCGGCTCATCGGTCTCCCTGGAAGGGGCGCGGCAGAGTTATGAAATGGCGGAAATTGTCTGGGGTGGAGATCTGGAAGATCGCTCCGTAATGATTTCGGTGATCAATTCCCTCTCCCCGCTTCAGTATTCCCGGGAAATGGCCGACGTCATCATGGAATACGCCCGCAACGGCCAGGCCAATATGCTTGCCGGTATGGCCATGTCCGGGGCCACGGGCCCGGCCTCCCTGGCCGGCACCCTGGTGGTCCAGAATGCCGAATTCCTTGCCGGCATTGTCCTGGCCCAGCTCACCCGGCCCGAAGCGCCGGTGGTATACGGAGGCACGGCCACCATCCTGGACATGCGGACGGGAACCCCTGCCGTGGG
>JAKSBM010000947.1 GCA_022361135.1 Desulfobacterales bacterium
ATAGAGACTCCAGGTGAACAGGGGAATCTGCATCCATCCCATCTCCTTTTTTCGCATGCGTTGGATGGTGGTGATGAAATTCATCCCCGTGAGCATGGAGGCAAAGCCCAGGATAAATGCGGCAAAGACCGCCGTGGATACATTGGTCTGTGTGGAAACGGAAAAGGGAACATAAAAGGTCCAGCCCGTGTCGGGAAATCCGTCGGCAAAAAGGGATATGATGGCAATGACCCCGCCCAGCATATAAAGATACCAGGAAAGGAGATTGAGTTTTGGGAAAAAAACATCATCGGTGCCGATCTGCATGGGCAGGAAGAAATTCCCAAAGATGGCCGGCAGAGCCGGGATGATGAAAAGAAATATCATGATCACCCCGTGGAGGGTGAAAACGGAGTTGTAAATTTCCGCCGGGAAGAGGGTTTCCCCGGGGTACATGAGTTCCAGGCGAATGAGGCCACCCAAGAGGATGGCCAGCAGGAACCAGAAGATGATGGCATAGAGGTACATGAGCCCGATGCGCTTGTGATCCGTGGTTATCAACCAGGACCAGATTCCGGTGAACCGGGCCGGCGCCGGGGTTTCAAAAAAAGACTTATCCGCTTCCATGGGACCTCACTTAATTGGTATTGATGCCGGTGCAGTCCGGGGTCCGGGTCAGGTATCGTCCCCCTGGTCCTCTTTGGTGCCCTTCCGGGAAAAGGGGCGCAGCAGGAAAAAGACAAACCCGGCCAGCAGAACCAGGATGGCGGTACCTGTCACCCTGAACATTTTAAATACATAGGTTTTATTTTCCGGATCATAATCAAAACAAAAGGAAAGCACGCCCCGTTTTATGGAGATGCCGGGGGTACCTTTTTCTGCTTCACTCACAGCCATTCCCAGGTCAAAGGGAAGAAAATTGGGGCCGTAGAGATAACGGATGACCTTCCCATCCTTGGCCAGGACCACCAAGGCACTGGGATGGATGTAAAAATGACTTTTCTGCTTTACAAAATGATAGCCCACGGAATCGGTGAACTTACGGATATTCTCCATGTCCCCGGTGAGATAATACCATTTATCCAGGGGAATGGTCCGTTTGAGAAGATTCACATAATTCCGTTTGGAGGCATTAGCCAGGGCCGGATCCTCATCATCGGAAAAACTGAGGCTGATGATGTTGAAATCCTCGCCCGGAAGCTGGGTCACCTGGTTCAATGCATTGGCCAGCTCGGCCTGGAGAAAATTACAGATGGAGGTGCACATGAAAAAAATGGGCAGCACCACCGTGGGTTTGTCGAAAATATTTTCCAATACCACGGGATTGCCCTTTTCATCCATGAACCGGGCCGAAAGATCGGCCATTTCCCCCAGTTTTTCTTCCACCTTGACCCGGCGGGCCAGGTCGGGATCTTCCTTTTGGGCGGAAAGGATCATCTCGGTGTGGTTGCTGTGGTCCATGGGTTCCCCGGAGGATTCCATATTGGAATGGGAGGCCTTTTCATGGCCCATCACCGGGGTGGCGGGGTGGGATTCCCCCCCATGGGCAGGATCGGTATGGCCGTCATGATCCCCGCTGCCATGGTTTCCACCACCATGGTTCACATGATCGGAATCATGGTTTTTCGTGTGGGAGGCCCCTGCCCCATCCGGCTCTCCTTTGGGAAGGCTTGCACCGTGGCCCGGGGAAGCCGGGGACATTTTTCCATGATCCATCCCGCCGTGGTCCATATTGGAATGATCCATTTTGGAATGTTCCCCGTTGGAATGTTCCACCTGGGATTGGGATTCCCCATGGCCGGCCATGGGTGTTGCCATGACCCCCTGCCCGGGAGGAGATGGCTCCCGGGCAGGGGTATCATGGTTTGCGGGATCATGGTGGGAGGTGGCACCATGGGATATCCCGCCCCCAACAAAAAGACAGAACACCACCACCCCGAGGATGGTGGGTCCGTTAATTCTTTTCAGCCCTGATCTGAATTTCATTTTATTTTTTTGGCCTCTCCCGTGGTGAAATTAACATCGTAGACTGCACGGAATTTATGGCCCGTTGAAAAGGAATCCCGGCCGGTGCCATAGGCAAACATGACCCGGGTGGGGGCATTGACCTTAATGGGCTTATCCCATTTTTCACCGCTGTCCAGGGGCAGGGTGAAACGGATCACCGTGGTCCCGTTCTTCTCAGACCCCTTGGGATTTTTCACATGGCTTTTGCCGCCGAGTTTTTCATCCTTTTTATGGCCCCGTTTTTTATTGGCATAGTGATCCTGGATCTTTACCTTGCCCTTTTTCACGGCACCAATGATGATATGGCCGCCCTGCATCACGGTTTCCGGATCAATGCCAATGGCTACCCAGCCCGTGGTTTTGGCGGAGAGTTTGAAATGAATTTTATCCTCTTTCAAGGTCCAGAATACATCCATATTTTTCATTTTCAGGGTGTGTGCATACTTTCCGGCAAAACAAAGGCCGGACAAAAGAAAAATGAAAACCAGACTCAAAACAATTGATTTGCGCATGTTCAACTCCTTAATTATCCAAATTGAAGTTCACCGCCGGAAAATCCCAGCCCCACGGCACAAATGACCAAAAGAATATAAAGGCCGGTTTTATTATCCAGCTTGGGATGATCGGGATCATCGGTAAAAATAATGATGGCCATGATCACGGAGAGGACCACGGCAAGGACCATTTTAAAAATAATGAGGAATTCCCACTCCCCCCCGTAACGGTGCTGCCAGTCCAGGTAACCGGTGAAGATGGTGGGCGGCACACCGAGAAGCCCCAGGATCACACAATGGTAACCGGTTTTGGCCAACATCCCCAAACGGGGCAGGAATGCGCCCAGGCGAAAAGCCACGGCTCCCATGACCATGCCCATTGGGACATGGGTCAACGCCGGATGAAGTGGATGGGTGAATCCCACCTTGTTTAAGAGTTCAAATATGGTTTCTACCATGCCTTCCCCCTATAAGAAAAACGGGTTGTCGAGTATATGCCCCGGCCTTGGAAACGGCATAATCTGAATTGTGGATATAAATTGAGTAGTGCAAGAGCCCTGGGCGCTCTTAAATGACGAATTTTAGATGAATAATTTATCGTGCGATGGGAAGTCCATCCCATTGACTGTAAGTTTAGTTATAAATTCCGGTTGCCTGCAAGTCAAGTGGAATTCCTAGCTTTACGAAAATCAAGGGAATTGAATCAACGATTAGTTTAATATAACTTTTTTGTTGACACCATACGCCGTTTGGTGCATAATGCATCCCAGATTGAAAAACCGAATGGAATGAAGATGGTTCGGGAAATCAATCTAACAGGATTAACCCTTTAACCGATGTGTTTTGGTGCCCCTTGGGTAATAAAATACTGGGAAAAGTAAATCCTCCTTAAATTAAACATTTATTTGCCTCATAAAAAAAGAGCAGTTGCCTTGGCCAGGTGACTGCTCTTTTTGATTTTGGAAAACCGTATTCTATGGTTTCGGGATCTGATATTTGGAGACCTGTCTGGACAGGGCCACCAGATTTCCGGCCGTATCCCAGAGTTCTCCATCCTCCTCCACCAGACCGGCACTGACCACCCGGCTCCGAAAAAAACCCTTGAGCCAGAGGCTCCGGGGCAACTGCCTCAGATTCACCGAATATTCCAGGGTGGGCACCCAGGCGTTCATCCCCCAACGATTAAAAACACAGGGGGGAAAACAATCGCAAAAAAGGGTCACGGCCGGGACATCCACCACCCGCTCCCGGCGAAACCGGATCCACCCCTTCATGTGGCAAGGCCGACCGGTTTCTCCTTTCATCCATCCGGCGCAGGAGGGATCCAGCCGAAGATCAATACCATTATAAAGGGTAAATCCTTCCATGGGGGGGACGGGCAGGCATTGATCCACAGGGGCCAGTTCCTGGGGACGGGTTTCCTGGTGAATTGCCCCGCCTTCACTGCGAACCAGGGTGGCCCAGGCCCGAATCCGTTCCCTGCCCTCCTGGATCAACCGGGCCTGCTTCCGTAGATAACTGCCGGATTCCCCCATGGTTTCCACCGCCAGGGTCCCCGGTCCCCGAAGGCAACGATCCATGTAATTGGCCGTGACAATGCAGGCATGGCCGGCCTTGAATCCCCGGCGCAGGCCCTGGGCCATCAAGGCCATGATATAACCGCCGTTGGGGGTGTTGGCAATGGACCATTGATCTGAAATATTCAGCCCCAATTGTCCGGGGATTTCCGTGGGGTCCAGGGTCAAATCCCGGTCAAAGGGATGGAGGGTCATGGGCGTCCTTTATATATCAGTCCCGAATCTTTTCCCGCACCGCACGCATGATGCCCAGGCAGGCCTGGTTGGCATCGGCCACAATGGCCACATCGGCCAACTTCATCATGGTGGCATTGGGGTTTTTATTCACCGCTACGATGAAATCCGCCTCGGTCAAGGCGGCCGTGTGCTGGATGGCACCGCTGATGCCAAAGGAAAAAAGGACCTTGGGTTTAATGTGTTTGCCGGCCTGGCCCACCAGGGCATCGTGGCCGATCCAATCGGCATAGACCACGGGGCGGGTGGCACCCACCTCGCCCTTGAGCAGCTCAGCCAGTTCAAATAATTTTTTAAATTTCCGTTTACTGCCCATGCCCCGGCCCCCGGTGATGACGATGTCCGCCTCTTCCAGTTTCCGGTTCCGGGCGGGCTGGTATTGGGATTTTATACAGCGGATCCTTGGGGATGGCAAATCCTTTGGCAGGGGCAGATGGATGATCTCCCCCTGTGCACCATCGTCATGGGGAAGTTCCTGGAAGGTACCGGGTCGCACCGTGGCCATCTGTGGCCGGGCCTTGGGGGTGATGATCTTGGCAATGAGATTCCCCCCAAAGGAGGGGGCCACCTGGATCAATTTACCATCTCCATCCATTTCCAAATCAATGCAATCGGCGGTGAGACCGGTGCCCAGTTTCTTGGCCGCCCGGGGGGCGATCTCCTGGCCAAAGCGGGTGGCTCCCACCAAAAGGATATCCGGACCGGACTCCCGGGCCAGGCGGGCCAAGAGATGGGAATAGGTTTCAACGCTGTACTCGGCCAGGGCGGGATCATCCATGACATAAACCCGCTGGGCCCCATGGGCAATGTATTCACGGACATATTCATCCACCCCGTGGCCGAAAACCAGTGCACAGACCCGGGCCCCGTTTTTCCGGGCCAGATCCGTGGCCCGGGCCAGGATCTGCAGGGTGACCCGGCTTTGAAAATAATTTCGATAATCCCCCAATACCCAAATTTCCCTTTGATCTTTCATGCCTCTTCCTCCCCATGCTCGTGGGTTTTCAAATCCTTGCCCATGGCCCCTGAAATGATTTTTCCATAGTCCTGGAACAGGGTATCCACCGATTTTTTCACCGCCCCCTTCAACAGCCGGTTCTCCTTCTGGCTGGTGGGGGAGTAAACCTCCAGGATCCGGGTGGGGGAATCCTTCAAGGCATTGAACCCCGGAGACAATTCCAGCTCCGCCCCATGGACCATGCGCACCCGGGGAGATTCAAAGGCGGCTTCAATGCCGTCCAAGGCCGTATATCTGGGCCGATAGATACTGCCCTCGTCCTCATGGTCGATGGTGACCAGGCCGGGCAGATCCATTTCCAGCAATTCCAAAAAATCATCCACATGGCGTTCCACCCGCAGGCAGCAGGGCTTTTGCGGGGATGCCGCCCCCTCGGCAAAGGCCATGGACCGGGCATAACCAATGGCGGGAATACCCAATTCTTCAGCCAGTTGGGGCCCCACCTGGGCGGTTTCCGAATCTGCGGTCTGGGAACCGCAGAGCACCAGGTCAAATTCAGGACAGGCCTTGCGGATGAACCGGGCCAGGACATGGGAGGTTAAAAAGGTATCGGCACCGGCCATGCAGCGATCCGTGAGCAATACCCCCTGATCCGCCCCCATGGCAATGGATTGATGGAGGATTTCTTCGGCCATGGGCGGTCCCATGGTCAAGGCGGTCAATTGAACGGGGGAATCCTGCGCCAAAAGAAAAGCTTTGAGTTGGAGGGCCGCCTCAAGGGCGTATCCCGAAGCCGGATCCATCATGCCCTGGGCCAACTCCCGTTTCAGGGTTCCGGTTTTGGAATCCCAGGGCAGTTCCGACACCATGGGCACCTGTTTGATACAGACAATGAGATTAAACATCTGGATTCTCCTTTATCGGGGCTGGTTCAAAATGTGACGGGCAATGACCATGCGCTGGATTTCGCTGGTTCCTTCATAGATTTCCGTCACCTTGGCGTCCCGGAAATACCGTTCCACATCATACTCCTTGGAATATCCGTAGCCCCCGTGGATCTGTACGGCCCGGTCCGTCACCATGCGGGCCGTGGCTGAACAATGGAGCTTGGCCATGGAG
>JAKSBM010000229.1 GCA_022361135.1 Desulfobacterales bacterium
AAATTCCCCCTTGGCCCGGGCGGCCTCTTCGGCCTCTTCCTTGGCCCGTTCCAATTCCTGCTGCAGGGCCAGGCGACGGGTAATGTCGGCAAAGACCAGCACGGCGCCGGAATAAACCCCCTCCCGGACCATGGCCTGGAGGGTGAACTCCACGGACACCACCCGTCCGTCCCGGTGGCGCAATTCCTCGGTGTCCGACACCTGTTCATGGTTGTCCAGGGCCCGGCGGAACTGCGGGGTAAACCAGTCAAAGGCCCGGGGACTCAATGGTTGGATGATTTCCCGGGCGTCCCGGCCCACCAGGTCCGAATCCGGGTATGCCAGCAATTCCCTGGCCGCGGGATTGGCAAAGATGATCCGGCTCTGGGCATCCACCCCCATGACCCCCTGTCCGATGGAGGATAGGATGAGGCGGCTCTGGGCTTCCAGGGCCTTGAGTTCCCCGGTTTGTCGATCCACCAATTTTTGGAGGCGCTGCTGGGACATTTTCAACCCGTCATTGGCCCGGCGGCCCATCTTGATGACAAAGAAAATGGCCGGCACCAGGAGGATGAGGGTCATGGCCATGATGGAAAAAACTCCGGCCCGGAGGTGGCGGTAGGATTCCAGAACCTCCTCCTCTCCAATTTCCACGGTGAGGCCGAAGTTGTATGGTTTGTTCCACAGGCTGACGCTGAACACGGGCTGGTCGTAGCGGTTCATGTATTGAATCACCCAGGGGCTCATGGAGAATTCATTGTCCCCCTGGAGGGACACCATGGCCGGGATGGGATTGTCCGTGTTCTGGAACAAAACGGGGGGTTCCAACAGGTCCTCCCCACTGCCCTTCACCGCCTCCCAATTGAGAATGCGGCCATCCCACTCCGTGGCAAAAATGGTCCCGGTCCGGCCCAGGTGCAGGTCCTTCATGGGCTCCAGGATCAGTTTCCCGATGTCCAGCTGGTCAATGATCACGGCCACCACATCCCCCCGGATGTTTTTCACCGGAACAAAGGAAAGGATGCAATGGGCGGCCCCGGTTTCTCCCACGGGTTCGCAATTCCGGGAAATGATCACCACATGCTGCCCCTCATGGGCCTTGGACACCTGGAGGCTATGCTCCCAGGCCAATTGATTCAAATGGAGAAAGGGCTCGGGCCCGATGAGGGTTTCCCCCTTGACGTTGATGAGTTGGCGATTCTGTTTCCGGGCAAAATAATCATAGGCTTCCCAATAGGAAGTGATGGTCCTTTTCAGACCATGGTACCGGTCCAGCTGGGTCACCCGGAGCCGGGACAGCTCGGCCACGGCCCGGGTCAATTCCGGCTGGCGGTTCAACTCATGGCCCAGGATTCTGAAATGGAAGGCAAAAACCTCCCGAATGCGCTCGTTGGTCACCTGGAGAACCTGGGAAGCGGCCTTGTAAATCCGCCGGGTGGAGACCCCCCGATAATCGGAAAGCACGTACCAGGAGGCGGCCAGGGCAAAGGTGGCAATGAGGGCGGTGCAAACCATCATCACCCGTTCAAACCCCACCGAGGAAAAATTAAACTGGGAATCCTGGCTCCGGGCATTTTTATTCAAGACCAGGGCAATGATGACAATGAAGGAAAGGATGGTCAGAAAACAGCCCACCAGGAAACGGATGTCCCGGTGCTCCCGGATGGGGGCGGTGTGTCCTGCGGTGGCCTGGGAAAGGATGTATTGGCTGATGATATGGTTCCTGTCCAGCTTGGGATTCCGGGTCTGGAGCTTGGCCATGGCCGAGGCCAGCAGGGGCTGGGAAAAGGGGGTGACAAAATGGATGCTGTGGGGGGGGATATCGTTCTGGTAGATGCTTTTGATCCCGGTGATCCCCGACCGCTTCTGCATATTGGAAACGTAGAGCTGGCCGTCCAGAATGGCATCCACCTCCCCATTGATGAGCCGGTTCAGGGAATCGGCCAAATCCCGGGTGGTGATGACCTGGATCCGGGGGAACTGCCGGGGGATGAGATGCTGGAGGAGATAGGAATCCACAATGCCCAGACGCTTTCCGGCCAGGTCAGCCAGGGTTTTGATCCGGGTATCCCCGTCCCGGACATAGATGTAGTCCCGGATGGCCATAACCCGGGGGCTGAAATGGCCCAGGCTGTTCCGGCTGTTGTGGTAATAGATCCCGGTGAGCACATCCAATTGCCCCTCGTGGTAGGCGGCCAAAAGGTGGGTAAAGGTATCCAGTTGGAAGACCAATTGGACCCCCTGGCCCTCGAACATGAGTTTGAGATAATCCACGGCGATCCCCCGGGCCTTTCCGTTGGCCTCCACCCAAGAAAAGGGGGGAATATCCAGGATGCCCACCCGGAGAACGCCCCGCTTCTGGAGATAGGCCGACTCCTCCGGTGAGAGCCCGCCGCCGGAAAGCGCCGGGGGATGGTAATACAATTCCAGCACCCCGATGTGTTCGTTGCGGTGGACAATGTCCATGTGGGTCACGGACATGGATTGGAAAGCCTGGGGAAGGGGTTGGTTAAACCGGGGACGGCCGTTGAGGAGGAAATAGGTAAAAAAGACCTCCCCGGCACCGGTGACACGGATTCCCTGGATGCCGGGGCTTCGCTCCAGGGTGAAGCTCAGACTGTCGGCCAGGGCCTGGCGATCCAGACGATAAAGATGAATCCGGGCGATGTCCGCCAGGGCGGCGGCCAGGTCCCGACTATCCCCCACGCTCAGGGTATGGGGGACATGGGTCGGGCTGGAATATCCCGGGTTTGCACCGGGCAGGACCCACAGGGCCAAGATTAGACAACACGCCGCTATCCCCTTCATTCCGGGACTCCCATTTTGAATTTTTAGTTTGGGCGATTTTCTCCCCCGGAAGCGGAATCATGGATGATTCCCGGCGGTGGAACGCTACCCCTCTGGTTTTCTCCCCTGCCAATGGGATAAGATAGTAAATCATCCGTGGACACATTGTCAATAAAGTGCCTTTAATCAGGGAATTTAATACACAATTACTACATTTATCAAGGCCCACCACGAACGAACAAAACCATTGACATTCCAAGGAAAGGACAAAGGGTAGGAACAATCGCATGGAGGGGAATTTCCCGGTAATGAATAAAAATCGTCAACCGGCGATGCCCGGGCCACGTCGGGATCTTCCCCACGGAACGGATTTGTCCAGAACGGGGGACGCCCCAGGCAGCCCGGGAATGCACATCTCCACGGGGAGTCCCACCGCCCAGATATCGGTTAACGCCTAGCCCCCAGGGCATTTTCGGGTCAGCTGAGCTTAAAATATTTGGTGTCCGAATGGAGCATGATATGGGTTTCGGTGAAGGTGATATCCTCCATGCTGCTCAGGCCGTGGCCAAAAATGAACTCGTTGAGATCACTGATGGAGTCGGCCATGACTTCGGCAAAGAGATCGTACTTCCCCGTGGTCACCCAAACTGCGTTCACATGGGGGAGGGCTTCGATCTTCTTCAGGGTGTCTCCGTGGCCGGGATGGCGAACATTCATCCCCACCAGGGCCGTGACCTTATGGCTGAGTTTAAATGGATTGATGCGGGCTTCCAGTTTCAAGACGCCGTTCTGAACCAGCCTGTTCACCCGGTTGCTGATGGTACTTTCGGAAACGTTTAATTCCGCGGCAATGCTCTTAAATGATTTTCTGGCATCGGTTTGAAGTGCACATACGATACGGGTTTCAAGTTGATCCAGATTTCCCTCACGAAGCGTCATTATCCCTCCATCTTGCAATGGTTGAACTCTTTACTGATTTCTGAATTTCTTCCCGACTTGGGCGACTATAGTACAAAGCCCGGCCAATGCGCAACTCCAAATATCGCCCCCCGGGCCGGGGGGATTTACCCGGAAAGGGAAACATGATAGGTAGGCCCCATGAAAACCCTTCACAAACCCATATTTTCCTCCAGCACAACCATGGGGGAATTGGACGACGCCTCCATTGATCTGGTGGTGACCTCCCCCCCCTATCCCATGATTGAAATGTGGGACGGGATTTTCAACGGCCAGGACGAAAAAATCGAAACCCTGCTGGCCCAGGGGAAGGGAAATGCGGCCTTCGAAGCCATGCACGCCATCCTGGACCGGGTATGGGCCCAATGTTACCGGGTCCTCAAGCCCGGCCGTTTCGCCTGCATCAACATCGGCGATGCCACCCGGACCCTGGGCGGGGAATTCGCCCTGTATCCCAACCATGCCCGGATCCTCTCCTCGGCCCTGGCTATAGGATTTACCTGCCTGCCCGCCGTCATCTGGCGGAAGCAGACCAATGCCCCCAACAAATTCATGGGATCGGGCATGCTGCCCGCCGGGGCCTATGTCACCCTGGAGCATGAATATATCCTGATTTTAAGGAAGGGGGGCAAACGGGTCTTCACTGGAAATGAAGCCCCACGCCGCCGGAAGAGCGCCTTATTCTGGGAGGAACGGAACCAATGGTTTTCCGATGTCTGGATGGACATCAAGGGGAGCCGCCAGGCCCTGGGGGATAAAAAGACCCGAAGTCGCTCGGCCGCCTTTCCCTTTGAACTGGCCCACCGCCTCATCTCCATGTATTCCATCCAGGGGGACCATGTCCTGGATCCCTTCCTGGGGTTGGGAACCACCATGGCAGCGGCCATGGCAGCAGGCCGGAACAGCGTGGGCTATGAAATCGATCCCAACCTGGGGACCGCCATTGCCCAAAGCGCCCAGGCCGCTGTGGAACTGGGCCGGGAGATGGTGGCCCGCCGGCTGGAAACCCACAAAGAATTCATTGCCCAACGGGAAACGGCCAAGGGACCGGTGAAACATTTCAACACCCGGTATCAATTCCCCGTGGTCACCCGCCAGGAAAAGGAGTTGGAATTGTTGCGGCCCCGCCACATGGAGCAGGACCAAAGCCTCCTGGTCCCCGAAGGCTTCACCATGACCTATGGTTCATAAAGGATCCTTTAATAAGGCGTTTTGACTTGATGTTTACGCCTTGACCCCACGCCAAAATCCAAATCCTTAGGAGCACCCATAAAAAACCGGCTTCCGGAAATGATCTTCCGAAAACCGGTATGCTCTTTTCATCTGTCCGTGCAGAGATTAATGGATGGTGCACCCCCACCCCATCGTCCTTAAATCCACGCCCATTCGGGTGCAGAAAAATTCATACCAATGGACAAAAGGTGTGCAATTTCCCACAAGGGAAATCCAAGGGAATCCCCATGTGGGACCGGACCCTTTGAATATTAAACGAAATGATGGGAAAAAGAATAAATAATTATCGCGAAAACCATTTCGACGATCCGCACATTCACGGGAGCGGTAATGACAGCGGCCCTTCAGGCCCCTTATTTTAAATGTTTACTGGCCCACAGGGCAGCCTGGAGGCGGCGTTTCACATTGATTTTCTTAAAAATATTGTGCAAATGGGTTTTCACGGTGTGGGGACTGATGAACAATTCGTCTGCTATATTCTTATTGCTGAATCCGGCGGCGATGAGGTCGAGGATTTCCTTTTCCCGCTGGGTGAGGCCGGAATCCTCCGTGGGCTTTTCTCCGGTGACGTATTCAAAATGACTGTCGTCACTGAACTCCAGGGCGGCACTTTCCCCGGTGACCCGGACCACCTTGCCCCGGAGGGCGACCTTGGCCTTGTCTCCCTTGACCCCACGCATGACCTCCAGGGGGATATCCAGGTCAATTTTGAGCCGTGCCCCCACCTTCAGGGGAAGATCCGTGGAAATCAGAACCCCGGATGAAGAAATATTCTGGGTTTTGACTTCCGCGCTGGAGGAAACAGGCTCATTGATCTTGAGGTTCATGGGCAACTCAAGTTCATAGCGTGCATTGCTGCGTTTATCTGACATGCCAAATCTCCTTAATCTGATTTTTTTCAGGGACTTGGTTTCCATTATACATGGTTTTGCCGAGAATGTAAGTCCCGGTATCGCACCGGGATGATGGGACTAGAAAACAGCCCTTTTCATCCCCGGAGATCGACCCCGGCCATGGGGGACCGACCTCCAAAGGGATGGGGCTCAAGGGTGGATTATTTCTTTTTCTGGTGATCCCGACCCAGGTGAAAATTAATCCAGGACGAGGTCTTGTTCAGCTCCCACATGCGGGGGGGGACAAAATCCCGGGCCAGGGTATGGGCGGCACCGCATTGATTCAGACGATGGTAGGCCCTCACCCAGACACATTTCCGATCGGTGTTCACCTCACAATACTCCTCCCGGCTCCCCCCGCAGGGGCCGTTACGGGTGTGCTTGGGACATCCGGATTCCGGACAGAGGAAAGCCAGGTGCTGGATGGCGCAATCCCCACAGCTCTGGCAGGAGAGCAGGGTTTTCTTGAACGGATCTTCCAGGAGAAGTTTCAAAAGCCAGGCCTTGTCCTTGCCGTCCACGTACTCGGCGGCCTTGCGGTAAACCGGGGCCAGGCGGCTCTCCTTTTCAAAGAAAAAGGAATGGGCCGTGTTCAAAAGGGTATAGGGTAAATGCTCCTTCAGGGTTTCCCTGGCCTTTTCCCGGGGAGGCGTCGGTTCGACCTCCTTCTCCGGAGTGGGGGCGTAGAGGTAAAAGCCCTTGGGATTCTGCTCCAGTTTGAACTCTTCCAGGCAGTCCTCCCACTGGTTCTCCAATTTTGACATGCGGTCCAGGATTTCCCCCACGGTGTCAAAACTCTTGTGGACCCCGCCGATGTGGATCCCCCGGTATCCCAAGCCCTTGAGAATGACCCCCAATTTGGCGGCCCGGTCAATGGAATGTTGCCTACCGGCGGCCTTATCCCCCCACTCCCGCTGGATTTGCTTGAGCAGGGCATCCCCCACGTGGGCCCCGGGAACCTTATTCTGGTTCATGGCCCGGGCCGCCCCCGGCGTGAGCAGATAAACCGACCCCATGACGGCGGTGTCCTCCCCCCGCTGCTTCAAATGGGTCATCAATTCCCTAAATTTTTCCACATCATAGCCCAACTGGGTGATGACGTAGGAGGCACCGGCCATGAGCTTTTTATCCAATTTATTATACTGGGCATGGGTTTCGGCCTCGGTGACCTTGAAGGGGGAGACCCCGCAACCTGAGAAAAACCCATCCGGATCCCCCGAAGCGTAGAGGCGGTGGTTCAATTGCTGGATCATGGCCGTGAGGATCACGGAGTCAAAATCAAAGACCGGCTTGCCCTGCCCACCGAACCCCTTGCCGGAATAATCCCCGGTCAGGGCCAGGATGTTTTTCATGCCCATGCGGGCCAACTGGAGGGCCCGGCTTTCCATGCCCACCCGGTTCAGGTCCCGGCAGGTAAAATGGACGATGACGTCCAGGCCGCATTTAAAGATTTCATAGCCCAGGACGTCCGGGCTCAGGGAGGGGTTTCCCCCGGGGTTGTCTGTGATGGAAACGGCGGAGACCCGTCCGTCGGCAAAGGCATCCCGGGCAATGCCTTTGAGGGTGTCTGTGTTCCGCCCTTTGGATTCCCGTCCCGGAACCAACTCAAGGGTGGTGACGAAGTTTTTGGGATTCAACAATTCATCCTTAAAAATCCGAAGCATCTAACTATCCTTTCTGTCTATCTATTGGGCAAAGTCCTTACCCTGTTACCCTTTAGGTTGTGAATAGTCCGAATCCAATTGCATACCCCCGTTGTTCAACATGGATGTTGATGTATGACAATCTGATTAACCGGGCTCCCCGGCATGGGGCCAACGGCGGATGCCGATCCCGGTGTCTCTGGATGGAAACGTCCTATCATCCATACCACATTTCAAGGTTTACGCAATCTTGAATTTAAGGAAATTACCGGTCCCTATCCTCCTAATATCCATCGAAGAATTTTGATTTTCCTGGAAATGAAATCGGTTAACCAAATTCACAAAATGAATTAAATTCAATTCCACAGGATCCAGACGGAAGATCAGGGTTTGGAAAAGGGCCTCAGACACCGTCTTCCATGGCCCCCACCCGGCTGGAAATCCATATTTTTTTCCACTGATAATTTGACATTTTCATTTTCTCCCATAGAATTGGCTGAACTAAAACCAAAGAAAGAGGAATTAGACAATGAAGGTCGTCGCCTTACAGGGAAGTGCTCGGAAAAAGGGAAACACCGCCAAGGTTCTGGGATGGGTTGAAGAAGAATTAACCCGGCTGGGCCACGATGTGGAATCCATCTACCTCCACGGAAAAACCCTCAACGGTTGCATGGGATGTGCAAAATGCAAGGAGACCCCGGATGATGTGGGCTGCATCCAAAAGGACGATGTCCCTGAAATCCTGGGCAAACTGGTCAAGGCCGACCTGGTGATCTTCAGTTCCCCCCTCTACTTCTGGGGCGTTACGGCCCAGCTCAAGGCGGTCATCGACCGGACCTACAGCCTTTACACCCGCTACCACGAGCCCAATCATTCCTCCCTGCTGGAAGGACAGCGCCAGGCCCTGCTCATCACCGGGGGCGGCCCCTGGGAGAACAATGCCCAGGAAGCCTTCACCGCATTTGAACGGATCCAGAAACCCCACAAGGCCGTCAATGCCGGCCACCTCTATGTGGGAAAATGCACCATCCCGGCCGACCTGGGGGAAGATGCCCGGAACCAGGCCCTTGAATTCGCCAACCTGATCACCGCCTGATCCCGCCGCCGGGGGCATGCCCCCGGCATTTGCCCTCTGCCATGATCCACCTTGCCCTGAGTATCGCCTGTTCAACGGCCATCCTGTTTTTATTCAAACTCATGGAGGCCCGGCGCATCCCCCTGCTCTACCCCATCATTATCAACTATGCCGTGGCCGCCGGCCTGGGCTTTGCCCTGGCACCAAAGGCATTTGCACCCGGGACATTGATCCACAGCCCCTGGCTTCCCGCGGCCATGGGTACGGGGGCCTTGTTCATTGCCATGTTTTTCCTCATGGGCCAATGCACCCAAAGGGCCGGCATCGCCGTGACCACCATTGCCGGAAAAATGTCCGTGGTCCTGCCCATGCTCTTTTCCGCCCTCTATTACACGGAGCCCATGGGCCCATTGAAGCTCACGGGCATTGGTCTGGCCCTGGCCGCCCTCGCCCTGGTCATTGTCCAGAAACCCCATGACCGGGGAAAAACCACCCCCTTTCTCCCCCTGGTCCTTTTTGCCGGACTGGGGGGGCTGGACAGCCTGCTCAAACTGGTCCAGGAAGAACTCCTCCCCGGCCGGAATCCGGCCGGATTCACCGGTGTATCCTTTTTCTTTGCCCTGGCCACGGGCCTGTTCATCTGCCTGGGGCAAAAACGGTCCCCGGCCCCCTTTATCCGCCCCCGGGTGGGGGCTACCGGAATCCTCCTGGGACTGGTGAATTTCGGATCCGTCTATTTTCTCATCCAGGCCCTGGCCAACTGCCCCTTGGACAGCTCCATCGTCTTTGCCGTCAACAGCATCGGCGTGGTATGCGCATCCATATTCCTGGCCGCCCTTGGCTTCGGGGAATCCCTGTCCCGAACCCGGTGGGCCGGAGTGGGCATGGCCCTGGCTGCCATTATCACCTTTATCCATGTATAGGAATTGACAAAGGAGAAACCCATGTCCTATGTAATTCCTTTCACCTGCCACCCCAGATTTTGGAGACCCCGTTAATGACAATGAAACATACCATCCGCTTTGAACCCTTTGGCCGCCGCATCCAGGCCGAAGACGGCACCACCATTTTCCAGGCCGCCCTGACCAACGGCATCCAGCTTAGGGCCGATTGCGGTGAAAAGGGCACCTGCGGTAAATGCCGGGTCATTGTAGACAATCCCGACCACCTTTCCCCCCCCGGGGAATCGGAACAAAAAAAATTGAAAAACCGGGACGCCACCCACCGTCTGGCCTGCCAGGCCCAGATCCATGGGGACCTCCTGGTGACCGTGCCGGAAAAACTCCTGTTGAGAAACGAAGTCCACGGCAAAACAGGGGTCAAGGGCGATTTCAGCCTGGACCCGGCGGTGGAACGGATCACCCTGGATGGAGCCGCCCTCAAGGCCGCCGGCCAGGGGGATATCCTTTCCCAGGTAGCCAAAACCGCCAAGGCCATGGAAAAGGAAGGCCCCCTGGAATTCCAGCGGCTGGATACCCTGGCCCGCTTCTCCTGCAACGAGGCCTACAACGGCCCGGTGACCCTCACCCGTCACAACCGCCGGGGTATCACCGCCGTCACCCCGGGCCACGCGCCCCAAAGCCTGGGGGTGGCCTTTGACATCGGCACCACCACCATTGCCGCCTACCTCTGCGACCTGAACAGGGGTAAGGTGCTCACGGCCAAGGCAGCGGTGAACCCCCAGCGCCAATTCGGCGAAGACGTGATTTCCAGAATCGCCACGGTGACCGAAGATCCCGACCGGCTCCAGGCCATGTCTCGCCTGGCGGCCACGGCCATGGACGACCTCATTGCCCATTGCCTGGAGGACCAGGGACTGAAATTGGAAAGTCTGGATGAGATCACCCTGGTGGGCAACACCACCATGCAGCACATCATCTGCGGTCTCAACCCCCAAACCCTGGGACTGTCCCCCTACCTGCCCATGACCCGCAGGGCCCTTTCCGTCACCGCCGGGGACATTGGGCTGAACCTGCCATCGGGATTACCGGTCTATGTTTTTCCCGTGATTTCCGGTTTCCTGGGCGGGGACATCCTGGCGGCCTGTCTGGGGGATCTCTCCCACACCCGGGAGGAAACCACCCTCATGATCGACATCGGCACCAATGGGGAGCTCATGCTCTGCAACGGAGACGACCTCTGGGCCACCAGCTGCGCCACGGGACCGGCCCTGGAAGGGGCCCAGATTTCCTGCGGCATGCGGGCCTCCTCCGGTGCCATCAGCCTGGTCTGGGCCGACCAGGACAGCATTGCCTATGAAACCATTGGAGATGCCACACCCGCCGGGATCTGCGGATCGGGCATCATCGACGCCATGGCCGCCCTGCGGCGCACGGGCATCACCCGGGAAAACGGCCACTTCAATCCCGAGGCCTCCGGGGTCCGCGTGGATGAAAAGGGACTGGGCCAAGCCTATACCCTCCCCCGCTCCGACGTCCAGATCCAGCTCAAGGATGTCCGCCAGGTCCAATTGGCCAAATCCGCCCTCTTTGTGGGCATCAATGCACTCATTGAAAAATCCGGGGTGGAAAAGGTGGACCGGACCATCCTCACCGGCGCATTTGGGGCCAAGTTCAATTGGAAAAATGCCATGGACATCGGCATGCTCCCCCCCCGGGCCTGTGAAGGCCGGGTCATTTCCCAGGAAAACCTGGCCGGCAGCGGGTCCATCATGGCCCTCATGGACCATAAATACCGCCGGGAAATCGAATCCATGGCCCCCCGGGTAAAATTCCTGGATCTGGCTGCGGATCCCTCATTTGTCATGGCCTTTGCCCAGGCCACCCAATTCCCTCCCCTGGATCAATAAAATATTTCACCAGCCCCAAATCCCCTTTGGGGCTGGTTCCCCACCCCCTTTTACCGCCGGCATCTTAATTTGATCCGGTTGCCAATTTTCCCCGGGTGTGGTTCAATGGGATATATTCTTTCCAAAACCCCGTCATTATTCACATATTTTTAGAAGGTCCCATCATGTATCCGGTAAACCCCATCCCCAGGTCGTGCCGCCTTCTTTTGCTGGCATGGCTCATCGTAATCCTTCCAGGGTCCCTTGCCCTGGCACAAACGCCCCTGCCCAATCCCCTGGAGCCCCTGGGCGTCCACATCGACACGGTCCATCGTCACCTTTCCTCCATGGTCAGCGAGACCGCGGAGCAAATCGACGATTTTTTCCTGGACGAACGATTCCTGGACGAGGACAACCAGACCCGTGTCATCTTTAGACCCGGCATGTCCTGGGAGGACGACGGCGACTTTGACGCCTTTGCCCGGTTTTCCGTGAGGCTTCGCCTGCCCAAAATCGAAAAGCGGTTCAACCTGTTCATCAGCTCGGCGGCCGAGGATGAATCCGACGCCGAACACACCCCCCTGGATCCCCCCAACAACCTGCCCGGCGAGCGGAACAAAAACGGACTGGATACGGCCATCCAGTATATCCTCAAAACCACCCGGGAAAAGAACATCCGCTTCCAGGCCGGTTTACGTCTCTCGGACGAGCCCCAGGTATACAGCGGCTACCGCTTCCGTTATTTCACCACCCTGGGGGAACATGGGCTGCGATTCATCCACACCGGTCGGATCTTCTCCAAGGACCTCTGGGACTTTAGAACCTCCATGGATGTGGACCATAAATTCTCCCAGAGCTATTTGGCCCGGTTCACCGCCGATGTGGCATGGTACGACAAGGGGGAGGACGGTTTTCCCCACGGTCTGAGCCTTTCCCTCTACCACACCCCCACCCCTGACATGGGCTTCCAATACCAATTGGCCCAATACTTTGTTACCAAGCCCAAGTGGCGGGACAACGAAAGCGTGGTCCGCATCCGATACCGCCACCGCCTCTGGCGGAAATGGTTTACCCTGGAAATCGCCCCCCAGGTCACCTTCCCCCAGGACAAGGATTATGATCCCAACCCGGGTATTGTTACCCGCTGCGAAATTGTGCTGGGATACCAGGGCAATGTCAGGGACCTGTTTTAAATCCAACGGCCCCGTGGCTGGATGGAAGATCCTCCAACCAACAACAGCCGGTCGGTGTACACCGACCGGCTGTTGCCGTCTGCAAAAGGAGCGTGGAGATTCGCCCGATCTGTTAAAGGAATTATTCGCCCAGGTAGGCCTCCCGGATCTTGGGATTTTCCAACAGGGCATCCGCCGAATCCTCCAGGGTGATTTCCCCGGTCTCCACCACATAGCCCCGGGTGGCGGCCTGGAGGGCCAGGTTGGCATTCTGCTCCACCAGAAGGATGGTGGTCCCGTCCTCCCGATTGATGGTTTCGATGATCTCGAAAATCTGCTGGATGATGATGGGGGCCAGCCCCAATGAGGGCTCATCCAGGAGCAACACCTTGGGCTGGGTCATGAGGGCCCGGGCAATGGCCAGCATCTGCTGTTCCCCGCCGGAAAGGGTCCCGCCGTGCTGTTTCCGCCGTTCCCCCAGGATGGGGAAAAGGTCGTAGGCGTGCTGGATATCCTTGTTTATTCCAGCTTGGTCGCTGCGGTGGAAGGCCCCGAGGATGAGGTTTTCCTCCACCGAAAGACGGGGGAAAATCCGGCGGCCTTCCGGGACCTGGCAAAGCCCCATCACCGGCAGTTTTTCCGGCAGGATGGAATTGATACATCGGCCGTCGTACCAGACCTCGCCCTGTTCCGCAGCCACAATGCCGCAGATGGTCATGAGGGTGGTGGACTTCCCGGCCCCGTTGGCCCCGATGATGGCCACGATTTCACCGGGCATCACCTTGAGTGAGACGCCCTTGAGCGCCTTGATGGATCCGTATCCGGCATGGACATTTTTCAGTTCAAGTATGGGTTGATCGCTCATCTATCCCTCCCTTTCTTCGGATCGGGTGCCCACCCGTTTGGCCGGCAGGAGGCCGGCGGGACGGAAGAGCATCATGATGACCATGGTGGCGCCGAAGATCAACATCCGATAGGCTTCAAATTCACGGAAAATTTCAGGCAGGGCAATGAGGGCCGCCACCCCGAGGATAATGCCGGGGATGGATCCCATGCCGCCCAGGACCACCATGCAGAGAACCATGGCCGATTCCAGAAAGGTAAAACTTTCCGGACTGACGAACTTCATACGGGCAGCGAAAAAGGCCCCGGCCAAACCGGCAAAAAAGGCACCGGTGGCATAGGCCAAAAGTTTATAAATAAAGGTATTCACCCCCATGAGTTCGGCTGCGGTCTCATCCTCCCGGATGGACTCCCAGGCCCGGCCCACCCGGGAAAAATTCAGCCGGGAAACGCCGATGGCCGTGACAATGGCCAGCCCCAGGGCAAAGTAATAGAACATCTGGAGTTTTTTCACCCAGAAGTGCTCAAAGGTGAATCCATTTTCCAGCACCGGCAGCCAGATGCCGATGCGGTCAATGCCCAGGATCCCGTTGGGGCCGTTGGTCAAATCCATCCAATTGTTGAGGATGATGCGAATGATCTCCCCAAAGCCCAGGGTGACGATGGCCAGGTAATCCCCCCGCATGCGCAGGGTGGGGTAGCCCACAATGCAGCCGGCAATGCAGGCAAAAAAACCGGCAAAGGGCAGGGCGACCCAGAAGCCCAGGCCGTACACCGTGTTGAGCAGGGCATAGGTATAAGCCCCCACCCCGTAAAATGCGATGTAACCCAGATCCAACATCCCGGCCAGGCCCACCACCACATTGAGCCCCAGGCCCAGGCAGATGTAAAGCAGGACATTGATGGCCACGTCGGTGCCGTAACGACCGGCGAACTGGGGATAGGCCAGGGCTGCGGCCAAAAGGGCCACCACCCAGACCCAGGTGGGCAGGGCCGTGGCAGAGGATTTCAGATTACCGGCGAGGCGGGAGAGGGGACGGGAGGCAAATCCCAGGGCCCCTCCGGCATTGAGTACGTAAACCATGAGGCAGGCAGAGGAGCCGGCCAATATATATCCCCAGACCATGAAGGTGGACCGAAAGGTCAGGGTACCGTCGGCGTGGACGCCCATCATGGGCCATAGCAGGCCCAACAGCCAGAGCATCCCCATGGCATAGGGTTTCCAAACTTTCTTAAACACGTGTATCATCGATATTCTCGCCCATAATTCCAGTAGGTTTAAAATAAAGAACGCCGATCAGAATGATAAAGGCAAAGACGTCCTTGTATTCGCCGGAAATATATCCGGCCCCGAAGATCTCCACCATTCCAATGATCAGTCCCCCCAGCATGGCGCCGGTGATATTGCCGATGCCGCCGAGAACGGCTGCGGAAAAGGCTTTGATCCCGGGAATAAATCCCATGTCGTAGCGCACCGACCCGTAATAAAGGCCGTACATGATCCCGGCGGCGGCGGCCAGGCCGGCACCGATGGCAAAGGTCAGGGAGATGATCCGGTTGCTGCCGATGGCCACCAGGGCGGACATGGTCTTACCCTGGGCCGTGGCCCGCATGGCCATGCCGATTTTGGTCTTGAATACCAAAAGGTTCAACCCCACCAGCAGGGCGGCGGTGAGGGAAACAATGGTGATCTGGAGATAGGAAATGGAAACCAGGCCGAAATCAAATCGACCCTGGAAAAGCTCACTGGGATACACGGCATCGTATACCCCCTGGGTGAGCATCATCCCGTTGGAGAGAAAGATGGACATCCCCAGGGCGGATAAAAGGGCGGACAGGCGGGAGGCCTTCCGCAGGGGTTTATAGGCGATCTTTTCAACACCCATGGCCAGGTAAGCACAATAGGCCATGGACAGGACAAATGCACCGGTGAGGCAGAGGATGGGGTGGGTTTCCATGTAACCGACCCCGGCGAAGTAAGCCAGGGCCACGGCCCCCACATAGCCGCCGGCTGCAAAAAATTCTCCGTGGGCAAAATTGATGAGCTGAATGACACCGTATACCATGGTATACCCCAGTGCTATCAACGCATACATCCCGCCCAGCGTTAATCCGTTAATCAACTGCTGAATAAAATATTCCATATGGTCCGACTTCTTCTTGGGGTAGACAAAAAAAAGCGGCCCGTGCCCATGGCCCGGGCCGCATCACACAGGTCGTAACTTACTTGATCAGGCCGTTGGCCGGTTCCCAATAGGGAACAAATTCATCGCCCACAACCTTGAAGGCAATATAGGAGGAGCCGGAATCGCCGTTTTCTTTAAATTTGACGCGTTTGGCAACGCCCTGGTAATCCAGGGCCATCATGGCGGCTTTCACCTTGGCGGGATCGGTGGAGTCGGCCGCTTTGATGGCCATCATGATGGACATGGCCGCATCATAGGCATAGGTGGCATAGGCAGCAATTTTCCCATACTTGGGCACATAGCGCTTTTCAAAGGCCTTGTATTCCGGGGTGGAGGGATCGGTGTAACCATAGGTCAGGAAAACGCCTTCCGAGGCTTCCTTGGCCACGTCCATGTAACGGGGCTGGAAGATGGCATCCTGGGCAACAATCTGGGAATCCATGCCCAGACGTTTGGCCTGGAGGGTCATCATGGCCGCCGGGGAAAATCCCTGGAGGGACATGTAGAAGATATCGGCTTTTTTCTGCTTGGCCATGGTGAGAATGGCAGCAAAATCCTTGTCGCCCTGGTTCACGTGTTCATGGGCCAGAACTGTCATTCCCAATGCCTTGGCAGCCTTGGCAACGCCGTCGGCCAGACCCTGGGAATAGGTGGTTTTATCGTCTACGATGAACAGGGTTTTGGCATCCAGGGATTCCTTCATGAATTTGGCAGCCATGGGGGCCTGGTCATCGTCGCGTCCGCACATGCGGAACATGTAAGGCAGGCCGCGTTCGGTCACTTTTTCATTGGTGGAGGCCGGGGTGACCATGATGATGTCTTCTTCGGCCAGAACCTCGGAAGCCGGGATGGTGGAGGAAGAACAATAGGCACCCACAACGCCCACAACTTCCATGTTGATGAGCTTATTGGCAGCGGCCACAGCCTGTCTGGGGTCGCATGCCGTATCCTGGGCAAACAATTCGATTTTGTCGTATCCGGGGATACCGCCCTGCTCTTCAATGACGGCGATGGCAGTCAGAACACCGTTTTTAATGTCCGTACCATCGGATGCATAGGGGCCGGTCAGGGGACTCATGGAACCGAGTTTCAGGGTTTTTGCGGAAACAGCACCACAGAGAAACGGAACCAGAAGCAGTCCCATTACCAAAATAGAAACAACGCTTTTCTTCATGTTCTCCTCCTAAAAGATTATGGGTTGGCAGGCTGACCAAGATACGCCTCAATCACCTTGGGATTATTCTGA
>JAKSBM010000511.1 GCA_022361135.1 Desulfobacterales bacterium
CATTGCCCGGGTGGCCCGGGCCCGGGGCATCCGTCTCATCCTGGACGCCATGTCCAGCTTCGGGGGCATCCCCCTGGACATGGCCGAACTGGGGGTGGATTTCCTCATCTCCTCGGCCAACAAATGCATCCAGGGGGTCCCCGGATTCGGCTTTGTCATTGCCCGGACCGATGCGTTGGCAAGCTGTTCAGGCCATGCCCGCTCCCTGAGCCTGGACCTTTTCGACCAATGGCAGACCATGGAAAAGGACCCGGGCAAATGGCGGTTCACCTCCCCCACCCACGGGGTGCGGGCCTTTGCCCAGGCCCTGGAAGAGTTGGCGGCCGAAGGGGGGATCCCAAAACGCCACCGGCGATACAGCCGAAACCAGCACATCCTCCGGGAGGGCATGGTGGAGCTGGGCTTTACCCCCCTCCTGCCCCCGGACCGCCAAAGCCCCATCATCACGGCCTTCCTCTACCCCGACCACCCCGGATTCAACTTTGACACCTTTTACCACGCCCTGAAATCCCAAGGCTTTGTCATCTACCCGGGCAAGGTCACGGAACGGGACACCTTCCGCATGGGCAACATCGGGGATGTCTACCCCCGGGACATGGAAAGGCTGATCCAGACCGTTTCCCGGTCCATCCCTTGGTCCGGGACATGAACAGCACCCCAGAACACTGCTCCCGGGTCTGCCTCCAAGGGCAACCCCGGGGGCAGTGTTTACCCACATAAGCCCATGGAACAATGACCCGTCAATGCTCCTCTTCGCCACGCCAACCCAGCAAAAACATCGGTTCGATATTCCAATTCCCCGGAACAAAATCCGTTTTCCATAAAAAACGATGGAAACCTGCCGCACCTTTTAAAAAAGTTACCCCCCTGAATTTCGCCATGGAATTCGCCGCAGCCACCCCGGAAACGGCCATGGGAATCGGAGGCCCGTTTTACTTTATTTTCCGACACTTCCAATGCCCACACCAGCGGTGTTGCTCCTTTGGGTAGCACCGCGTTCAAAGGGATGACCTCCCCATCGCCACTTTGCC
>JAKSBM010000759.1 GCA_022361135.1 Desulfobacterales bacterium
CCATCGACGGCCAGTCCACCCTGGACTACGACGATGCCATCAGCCTGGAAACCACGGAACAGGGATATCGACTGGGCATCCACATCATAGACGTGGCCGCCTATATCCGTTCCGGCAGCCCGGTGGATATGGCCGCCCGCAGGCGGGCCTCCTCCATCTACATGCCCGACGATAAGCTGCCCATGATCCCCACCACCCTGTCAGAGGATCTTTGCAGCCTCCGCCAGGACCAGACCCGACCGGCCATTTCCGTTCTGGTCCACATGAGCCGCTTCTTTGAAATCCAGGACTACCAGATCGTCCCCTCCATCATCAAGGTCCACCACCAGATGAGTTATGCCGAGGCCAACCTCCTCAACGGCAAGGACGATCCCATCACCAGTCTGTACAAGATCGCCACCCTGCTCCGGGAAAAGCGGCTGAAGTCCGGCGCCGTCCAGATCACCCTGCCCGAGGTCAACGTCTGGCTGGAAAATTCGGAAATCAGATACGCCAAGGTGGACCGGGAGAATCCCTCCCGCATGCTGGTCTCTGAAATGATGATCCTGGCCAACTCCCTCATGGCTGAATTCCTGGCCAACAACGAAGTCCCTGCGGTCTTCAGATCCCAGGCCGCACCCAAGCAACGGCTCTTCAAGGGAGTGGAAACCACGCTTCTACCCAATTTCATGCAGCGAAAGCATCTGAGCCGGGCCGTCATCGGTACCCAGCCCGCCCTCCATGCCGGCCTGGGGGTGAAAGCCTATGTCACGGCCACCTCCCCCATCCGCCGATACCACGACCTGCTCACCCAGCGCCAGATCCGGGCCATCCTGGGCATGGGACCGGTCTACACCAAGGCCGAACTGGACGAAATCCTCCAGACCATAGCCTCTCCCATGGCCAATGCCGGCCGGATTCAGGGCGCCCGGAAACGCTATTGGCTCCTCAAATACCTGGAATCCATGAAGGGGAAACAATTCGAAGGCCTGGTCCTGGACTGCCACCGGGACTACTATAATATCCTCATCAAGGAATTCATGCTGGAAACCCGCATGCCCACCTCGGGCCTCCGCCTCAAACACGGGGACATCATCCACATCACCATCCAGCACGCCGATGCCCGGCGGAACCAATTGTCCCTCTTTACCTTTTAAGCCCCCAAATTTTTCTTCCAAAAACCAGGCAACCGGGACATCTCAAAAAATGAATCCTGGGAAATCCGTTGGACCGTCACCTCTGCACCAACAGCCAAGGGACACGTCAGTTTCCATGGAAATGGTGACATAGGCCCCCCGATAAAACGACTTGATGTGGGCTTACCAATTCCCATCAATCTACGGGTGCAATGCCATGCTCCAATAAAATCCCTTGGCAACGCTTCACCCGGTCCAGTGACATCCATTCATCCATCCCCTCCAGGGAGGGCGGACGCCCAATTTTCCTGTTTTTCTCCTGCCACAGGGGGTGGTAGGGGATGAGCTGGGCCCGATCCACGCCCAGGCCATTTAGAAAGCGGGCCATGGCCTTCAAATTCTCCCGTGTGTCGGTGATGCCGGGAACCACGGGGGTACGGGGAAGGATGGGCACCCCGCCCTGCTGCCAGGCGGCCTGGAGCTGCGTGAAATTTTCAAGGATTTGGCCGTTGGCCAGGCCGCAATACTCTTTGTGGAGCGACGGGTCCATGGGCTTGATGTCAAAATAGATCTGATCCAAATGGGG
>JAKSBM010000822.1 GCA_022361135.1 Desulfobacterales bacterium
CGTCTCCCGCTCCATATCAAAGATCTCCCTTCGTGCAAACCATAGGTTTGGGCGGGAATTGTTTAGGCCCATGTAGCTCAGTCGGTAGAGCGCTTCCTTGGTAAGGAAGAGGTTCACCAGTTCGATTCTGGTCATGGGCTCCACAATTTTTTTTGTGGACCAACTTCCCTAAAGGAGATGTCTGAGCGAAATAAGTTGAAGCCGAAATAAGCCCAAAATGTTGAGATGGGGTTTTGTTTCGGCTTGTCGTGTTTGGTGTCGGTCTTATTTGTCCGTTCCGGGTTTGTTGCTTCAATGGTGTTCTGTCGGCGCTGCAAGTGGATTTTTTGATTTTTCTTGCTCGCGGGGATCTTTTCTGGTATTCAGAGGAGATGTCTTTTTGAGTAGTGTGTCCCCTGGGTGGTGTTTTCTCGGGCGGATTTAATCTGTGTTTGCGGTAATTGCCGGGCAGATGAATGAAGGGCCGTGGGTAATGCACCGGTCATTTAAGGCCGGATGGTGTTGCACTGGATAGGTGATGACAGGATCATGCCTGGCGGCGATGCGACCATTGACGTGGAAATGCTCTTTTTGATTGCGGGCTTCGCTGTCAATAAGAATGGACGTACGGTAGGCGCAGGCGTAATTGCCGAAACTAATGAGTAGGCATTTAGGAGAATATTGTGGATAGAATATTGATTGCACTTGCTTGCACTGAGTGTAAGAGAAGAAATTACACGACTACAAAGAATAAGAGAAAGACTCCGGACAAGGTTGAGTTTAAAAAATATTGCAAATTCTGCGATAAGCATGTAGTCCATAAAGAAACAAAAATTAAGTAGCTTATAATTGCAGGTCAGTAGCTCCAATTGGTAGAGCGCCGGTCTCCAAAACCGGATGTTGGGGGTTCGACTCCCTCCTGACCTGCCAGTTTTTTATTTTGCCTCTGCTTCGGCAGGGGTAATAACGATTCTGGGAGTTGTATGTCACGAATTCAAAAAAAGAAGGCCCCGGGCGATAAAAAGAAGAAACGGGTATCTGCTGAATCTGGCGTTGAAGCTTCTTCTGGTGCCCAGGTTCAAAAATCGACTTCCGCTGCAATTGTTAAAAAGAACAAAATAGAGAAGGCTTCTGACCCCGTAGTTGGGGAGCCTGGTTTCTTTCAGAGAGCGATTGAGTTTTTTCGGGAAGTTAAGGTTGAGTTGAAAAAAGTGACCTGGCCCACTCAGAAACAGACATTGGGTACCACTGCTGTGGTTATCGTTTTTGTTTTTGTTGTGGCCGCGTTTCTTGGTTTGTTTGACTACAGCCTATCGAAGCTTGTTCAGGTTGTCCTTACATAATACAAGGAAAGTGTCATGTCATTAAAATGGTACGTGGTTCACGTTTATTCCGGCCATGAACAAAAAGTTAAACGCGCGCTTGAAGAAAAAATAGAAGCGTCCAGATATCCGGAAAAGTTCGGCGATATTCTCATTCCGACCGAGAATGTTGTTGAACTGGTGGATGGTAAAAAGCGGGAATCTTCCCGTAAGTTTTACCCGGGATATATCCTTGTCAGGATGTACCTTGACAATGAGACGTGGCACATCGTGAGCTCAACCGCTAAGGTGACTGGATTTTTGGGCGGAAAGAATAAGCCCGCCCCCATATCCGATGCGGAAGCCCAG
>JAKSBM010000606.1 GCA_022361135.1 Desulfobacterales bacterium
ATTTCCCGTCGGGAAACGGGTTCTCCCAAGGCCTGTTCCAGGGCGATGGCATTGTGCTGGTATTGGTCCCCCTGGACCGTGTTGTTCACATTGATGCCGATGCCGATGAGGAGAAAGCGAAGCATGTCGGCCCGGGTTTCCATTTCCGAAAGCAGGCCCACCAGTTTCTTTCCCTCCAGCAGGAGGTCGTTGGGCCACTTCACCCGAACATCCAAGTCAAATTGGGAACTCAGGGTGCGGGAAAGTACCAGGCCGGCGGCAAAGTTATAGAGGTATGCCAGGGGGGGCGGGGTATCCGGGGTGAGGATCAGGGTGAACCAGAGCCCCCCCATATCCGAATCCCATTTCCGGTTCAGGCGACCCCGTCCTTTGCTTTGGTGTTCGGCCACCACGCAGGTGAGGTGTGCCGCCCCTTCCCGGGCCAGCTCCCTGGCCCGGTCCATGGTGGAGGTTAACTCGGGGTAATAGAGAATTCGATCCCGGAGCTCCGGGGAAAAGCAGAAGGGGTGGAGGAGGTCACGGGCGTGGGCCAGGCGATACCCCTTGGGGCCGGATTTGATGTCAAACCCTTTGCCCTTCAAAGCATTGATGTGTTTCCACACCGCCACCCGGGAAATTCCGGTGCGTTCGCTGAGGCGGACCCCGGAAATGGTATTTTCACCGGCGTCGTATATGTGTTTGAGTATCTCTGTTCTTTTATCCATAATTTCGTTTTGTTAACCTTTTGTTTTTGAGGTAGTTAACAGAAAGGTGGGGGCAGGTCAATCTTTCTTTTGACCGGGATGCCATGGTGAAACCATTGCCCCCTGACCGTTTCGGGCAGTGAACGAGGTGGGATGGCCCCGGTGAAAGATGGCTTTGGAGGGGATCCGTTCCCTGATATGGAAATCCTTTGTAAACAAAGGGATGGTGGGGGGTTATTCCCATAGATTAATGAAAGTTTATTTTAAATAATTGATTTGTTTAAAAATATAGATTGACTTTCCCCGGTCCTGTGGTATTGTCATATCCTCGATTCCCACGATGTGGGGAACGATGTGTTTTCTTCTTAAGGTGTATATTCCAGGAACTATGGTCTGTCCTCCTAAAGCTAGAAACGTGTGATTTATATTTTTTTTAGGAGATGCCGACATGGCCAACGGAATTGTAAAATGGTTTAACGAATCAAAGGGTTTTGGATTTATCGAGCGTGAAGACGGTGGAAAGGATGTATTCGTACACCACACCGGAATCAATGGCGCCGGGTTCAAGACCCTCAACGAAGGGGACCAGGTTTCCTTCGATATCGAAGAAGGTCAGCGTGGACCTTCTGCCAAAAACGTAACTGTCCTCTAGTCGCAATCCCCAATTAAGTGGGGATGCCCTTGCGGGATAGAACGAATTAAAAGTCTCCTTCCGAACTTCGGATGGAGACTTTTTTTGTTTTTGGGGGTGGGTTAGTAAAAAAGAATCGCTGAAATCCTTGTGTCTAAAGGGATGCAATGGTAAGTCAAATGCTCGTGTGATGTGGAAGTTGAGCTGAGTTTGATTGATTTTGCTGAAAGGACAGATGATGAAGAAGATTTTATTGGTTCTGGGATTGGGTCTTTTGATTTCCGGTTGCGTGGGCGCCTCCAAGGATGTGGCCATGTACGGCACCTCTGCCAAGGATAAAAAAGCGGCCTTGGAATTTACCAAGGTTGGGGTTACCTCGTCCTATAAGTTGGAAGGGTTAGCCTCGGGGAGTTATAAGAGTTACGGCATCGAAGCCGGGCTGGGCTATTATTCCGGAGCAAAGACCATTAAAATTTCCGTGAACAAGGCCCGGAAATGGGATATCGCCGCCAAGGCCAGGAGCCAGAGCTTCAAGGCCAAGGGCCTATCCGTCTCCCTGGATAATCCCTATGTGGGGGATGTGAAGCAAGGTTCGAAAAAGATCGGAACCATCGGCATCAGCATGCCTAAATTCGATGGAAAACGAAATGTGCTCAAGATGGCCGGGCTGGATACGGTGGTGAACCGGAATCTCAAACTCAAGGGCGAGGCCAAAATTCTGGGCAAACGCTATAAAATCGCTTCGGTCTACAAAAACGCCGCAGGTGAAAACTTGAGCCATCCCGATGGGTATAAGGTGGTCAAGGGGAGTACCACCCTGGGTCGGGTCAAGGTGGGGAAAAATATGTTCGGCGGCCAGGAATTTGTGGTCTGGGTGAAATCCGGCCTGAAACCATTGGAGGAGCAGAGTGTTGTTTCCATCCTTCTGGTTTGTGGGTGGGCCATTTAAATTCGGTACCGAAGCTTGGAAATGATGGGCGGTATCCTGGGATGCCGCCTTTTTTTATCTGCAGCCAATGGAAAGGGGGACATATGACGGAATATAAATTGTACCAGGTGGATGCCTTTACCCAGACCCGGTTTTCGGGTAACCCCGCCGGGGTGGTTTTGGATGCCCGGGGATTGGAGGATGCGCAGATGCAGGCCATTGCCCGGGAGATGAACAATTCGGAAACGGCCTTTCTCTTCCCCGGTGATGGAGATAATTGTGACGGGGAAATCCGTTATTTCACCCCCACCATGGAGGTGCCGGCCTGTGGTCACGCCACCATTGCGTTGCTCCATGCCCTTGCCCTTGATCAGGATCTGGATGATTGCATTTTACGGATGAAAACGCGGATCGGGATTCTCCCCCTGGGGATTCAACGGCGGCCAGATGGCTATCATTTGCACATGACCCAGGGTGAATTTGCCATGGATGAGCCCCTGGACGGGGATACCCACGCCCGGATAATGAACGCCCTGGGGCTCTCTTCGGGGGATATGGATGAACGCTGCCCCGTTCAAATGGCCGGGACCGGCCATGGCAAGGTCATGGTGGGGATTCTCCAGCGGGAGCGTCTCCATGGGATTTCTCCGGATCTGGCGGCCCTGTCCCGGATCAGCGGAGATACCGGATACAATGGGTTTTATGTCTTCACCCTGGATGCGGAACCGGGGTTTCTGGTCCATGGCCGGATGTTTGCCCCGGCCTCGGGCATTGCCGAAGACCCGGTCACCGGCAATGCCAACGGCCCCTTGGGGGGATATCTTCTGGCCCATGGGCTTGCCCGGGCCCGGGACGGAGTGTTTTCCTTCCAGGCCCGCCAGGGGGAAGCCATGGGACGGCCCGGAAGCATCGGAGTCCAGGTGCGACTGGATGGGGACCGGGTGGTGGAAACCCGTCTGGAAGGCCGGGCCGTTGTGGTTTTCCAGACCCGATTAAAAATGTAAGATCATGGTTTTTTTCAAATGAAACCCATTCCATTGCCTTGAAATCCGCCGGCCCCTGGGGTATGGGGAAGGACGATTCCCATTGAAATAACCGAATTACAGATAAGGAGTTCCCATGGAAGAGCGCAGTGTGGACGTGGTTTGTTCGGATGGTTATTCAATCTCAACCCAGCTGTATGATCCCCGGGCGGATATGTCCAGGGGCGGGTTGATCCTGGCCAATGCCCTGGGGGTGCCCCAGGGGTTTTACAGGGCCACGGCCCGGTATTTCAGTGGTTTGGGCTTCCGGGTCACCACCTTTGATTACCGGGGAACCGGGGCCTCTTTGGCCGGAGACCCTTCAACCCTGCGGCTGGAAGATTGGGGACTCAAGGATCTGGATGCCGTCATCGCCCGGGCCCAGGAGCGGGATGAAAAGGTTTTTGTCATGGGCCACAGCGTGGGGGGGCAATTGTGTCCCCTGGCCCCCCGAAGTCGAGACCTCAGCGGCCTGGTTCTTGTGGGAGCCTCTTTTCCTCTCTGGAGTCGCTGGACCTTTCCCCGGAATTTATACATGCTCTTTTTCTGGTATGGCCTTTTGCCGGCCCTGGCATTGGGGCGGAGCCATTTCCCCACCAGGATGCTGGGACTCTCCAAGGAAGACATGCCCGTGGGCTTCATCCGGCAATGGGGCAAATGGGCCCGCAGGGACGGATATGTGACATCGCCGGATCTGGGTATTGATATTTCCGGGTTTGAGGCCTTCCAAGCCCCGGTATTGAGTTGGGGGTTTGACGACGATACCTATGCGCCCAAGGCCAATATCCAGCGCCTCCACCAGGCCCTTCCCCATTCAGATATCCAATTGCGGTTCATGGCGGGCCGGAAAATCCATGGGTCGGGAATGGGCCATTTTGGGTTTTATAGAAAGGCGAGGGCCCGGAAGCTGTGGGATGAGACCGCCCAGTGGCTCTCCGGTTGTTGATTCAGATCATTTTTCCGGTTGGGGCGTGGGATGGTTTTCCATGCTCCAGATCATCCATCCTCCGTCCATGTTCTGGATTTCTTTCCACCCCGCAGCCCGTGCCAGGATAAAGGCGACACTGGAGCGCCATCCCGTACCGCAATAAAATATGGTTTTCCGGCCCTTGGCTCCCTTGGTTTCCCACTCCCGGGCCAGTTCCGCCGGGGGCTTGAACCGGGCGTCGGCCTGGAGCAAGTGTTCCACATTCCATGGGGTGGTGCCGGAACCGATCCAGAGGGAACGGGGGATGCGCCCCTTGGTGGGGATGTAGGAGTAGGGGGCCCAGACTCCGGAAAATTCCGGCCAGGTCCGGGTATCCAGCAGGTCAACCGGAGCATTTTGGCGTACCAGGTTTCGCACCTGGTCGATGTCGGCCTTGTATTGGGGGCGACCCGGCCGTGTCAGGCCGAAGCTATTTTGGGGGCGGCGTTGCACCGGTGTTGTTGAGACCGTAAATCCGGCATCCTTCCATGCGGTTAATCCGCCGTCCAGGATGCGGACATCGGCCACCCCGGCGTAGAGCAGGGTCCAGGTGAGTCGGGCGGCGGCCAGGATATCATGGCTGGTGACCATGACCCGGCTTTCCCGGGTAATGCCCATGTGGGCCAGGGCCGGAAGAAGAAACCGGTCGGGATAAATCCGCCAATGGTTCCGGGGCAGGGTTTGGTCCGGTGAGATGCCCTTGGCCAGATCCTCTTCCTGTGTGGTGCTCCTCCCCAGCTTTGCCCCCGGGGTTCCCCGGCGGGCGGGAAAATGATCATATTCGATTTCATCGGTGTTGATGTGGATGGCCCCGGGCACATGGCCCTTGTCATAGGCCTGGGATGCATCCCCCCAGGAGACTTCCACCACCATCCAGTTTTTCTTGTCTTCCCGGAGGCGGTCATGGACCCATTGGGGGGAGACCCGAAGGTCCATGGGCGGCTCTGTGGCGGCGGTCGCTGGGGGCGCCCCCAGGGCTGTGGCGAGGAAAATTAAAATGGGTATCAAAACAGTTGTGGTCTTCATGGTCAGCTCCTTCCTGTGTAACGGATTGCCGGGCCATTCTGCCACAGGGTGGGACAGGATGCCAATTGATCCTTTTGATCAGAGGATTCCTGGGTATTGTATTTTTCTATGGAAAAATAAAACCCCCGGACATGGGGAATGTCCGGGGGTTTTGGTAGGAAGGGAAGGTGTTTTTGGGGTCGGGGATTAGAATTCCAGGGCCAGACGGGCGAAGAATTCGTTGTTGTCTTCATCGTGGGTGCTGGCGGCGGCCACTTCGTATTCGGTGTGGCGGTATTCACCCA
>JAKSBM010000472.1 GCA_022361135.1 Desulfobacterales bacterium
AAACCGTGGATTCGAAAATCACCACAGCCCCTTTTTTCATCACCTGCCCCACGGTGTGGGAGGCCGCCTCAACCGGCTTTAAATTGGGGAGGCGGGCATGGTCAATGGGGGTGGGCACGGCTACGATGATGAAATCGGCATCTTCCATTTCCCCGGGGTCGGTGGTGGCCGAAAAATGGACGGCCTGTTCAAATTCCTTACGGGAAACTTCACCGGTGGGGTCCTGGTGAATCTTACAATTCGCCACGATTTCCGACTTCAGATCAAACCCCACGGTTTGATATTTCTGGCCAAAATGGACTGCCAGTGGCAAGCCCACATACCCCAGTCCCACAACGGCAATCTTCACATCAGCATTCATAATTGGTTTTCCTGAAATATCTATTAATTAGGATCAATTGAGATAGAGGATTTCTTCATAGGCAGAAACCATACCATACTCTTAGAACAAAGCAAACTCTAGTTTACCCGATTCCGGCCGGCCTGATCTTGGGACGAAACCGAAAATAAACAATGGCAACCTTCCCCGGAAATCAAACCGAAACCGACTTGAAATTCACTGGACTTCACCGTATATATTGGGGGTTATACTAATTTTTAAGTAAGGATGAACCATGTCCGGCACCCTGCCCCCCGTAACCCACCATTTCAACGCCCAGGTCTATTACGAAGACACGGACCACAGCGGCGTGGTCTACCATGCCAACTACCTTAAATTTTTCGAACGGGCCCGGGAGGACATCATCGGCGTGGACACCCTGTCCCGCATGTGGCACGAAGAGGGGATCGGATTCGCCGTGTACAAGGCAGATATATCCTACAATGACGGGGCCGTGTTCGGAGACCTCTTGGACATCCGTACCCGGTGGGAAAAGGATGGCCCCTACCGCATGGTTTTCTTCCATGAGGCCTGGCGCCCCCAGGGGAACAAGGCTGCCGTCACCTGCCGCCTGGAACTGGTCTGTCTGGGACCGGGAAAGAAACTCATGCCCATCCCGGAAATTCAATTCAAGGAAAATGCCTGAATTCCTTTCCCATGCCCGGCGATGATTTTCCACCCTCCGTTATTTGATTTCCCCATTTTAAACAAAAAATTCACCCGGGGCGAAACCCTGTTTCGCCCTGAAAAGCCCAATTCCCTCCTCCATTTTTCCACCCCGGCAAACGAGAGCCCATGGCGGTTTCCCGTAGCCCCACCCCGGTTTGACGCCAAAACCGAAAGCCTCCCGGTCACAGTCCCTTCCCATTCCGTGGAAATGGCTTTCCAAATCAAACCAATCCCTTAGCTCCATTTTTTTCTT
>JAKSBM010000654.1 GCA_022361135.1 Desulfobacterales bacterium
CATCACCGTGACCGATGACGGCATTGGAAACTTATCCGACAGCAAAACATTCACCATCACCGTTGGTGAAGTAAACACGGCTCCGGTGCTGGACGCCATCGGCGATCAATCCGTTAACGAGCATGATGCGCTCACATTCACTGCTGCGGCAACCGACCCGGATAATCCTGCTGATGGCCTGACATATTCTTTGGATGCAGCATCCATTGCATCTGGAATGACAATCAACGCAACTACTGGGGAATTCTCCTGGACACCCGGCGAACTGCAGCAGGGAAATCACACCGTCACCATCACCGTGACCGATGATGGCACTGGAAATTTATCCGACAGCGAAACATTCACCATCACCGTCAACGACATCAACAGCCCCCCGATTCTGGCAACCTTAGAAGATAAAACCGTGGAAGAATTCTCCACCCTGACCTTCAAGGCCTCCGCAACGGACCCGAACCAACCCGGAGACACCTTGTCCTATGCCTTGGACCCAGCTGCCACAGCCTTGGGAATGTCCATTGATCCGGCAACGGGGCAATTTTCATGGACACCGGGGGAAGGGCTCCAGGGAAGCTACACCATAACCCTTACCGTCACAGACAGCGGTACCGGGCACCTTACATCCAGCCAAGTATTCACCATCACGGTTACGGCCTCCCCCAATTCCGGATCAACACCGGAACCGGAGCCATCCCAACCATTGCCGCCGGACACGGGGGACACCCCCCTGAACAACATCCAGGAACTGCCCACCGGAACCGACGGTAACCCCATCACAACCCCGGATACGCCGATCTCCAATACCATCCATTCCACAACCAATACCTCCCAGGAGGCGAGCGAAGAAACAGCCCCCGATGAATTGGGATATGAAATCCTGTTTTTGGACCAGGATCTGTGGAAGGACCAGGAACCGGAAGATGGCGCCGCCTCATTCTCCCAGAAGGCGTTCACCTATTTTGACAACACCCTTTACCGATCCCCTGGAGACGATGCAGTCAGCACCGTTACCCCAACTTCGGATCTCCCTGTTACACTGACTCGATCCAAGGAAAAGATTGACCTGGACGTCCCTGTGGCGGAAGACATGATCACGGTCCACGATGAACTAAGGGAAGAGTTGGACGAATCCTTTACCCATCGCCTCAAGACCCAGTCCATCACCACCCGGATCGCCGCCATCAGCACGGTGACATTCACAGCCGGAGTGGTGACCAATCTTTTGAAGACCGGTTCCCTTCTGGCCAGCCTATCCTCCAGCATTCCCCTGTGGCGTTTCTTTGACCCTGTGGCGGTCTTTTCCGGCAAATCGAAGAAAAATTCAAAGCCCCCGGGGGAATCCACTGAAACCGAAACACTCTTTGACGGAGCAAAACATGAAGATTAAATCCCCAGCAATGCGGTTGACTTTGTCAATGGTATTGATCACGGTGAATCTATTATTCGCCGCCCGGTTGCTCGGTTTTGTTCCCGACCAGAACAAGGCTGAATTGGAGTCCAGGAAAACATTGAGTGAATCCCTGGCCCTTCAGTTTTCCATACAAGCGGAAAAGGGGCAGTTCCAGAGCATGCAGGAAACCCTTCGCCATGTGGTGGACCGGAACCCGGATATCCGATCCGGCGCCATTAGAACCCGGAAAGGAGAACTGCTGGCCGTGGCCGGTGATCACCTGGCCAATTGGCGCCCCCAGCCCGGAGGGGAATCCACCCCCACCCATATCCATGTTCCCCTGTTCAAAAAAGGGGAGCAGTGGGCATCGGTGGAGCTTCGGTACGCCCCCCTGTGGCTGGAGGGCTCCCTGACTGCAATGCTCAAATCCTTTTCCGGTTTCCTTGGATTCATCGCCTTGACCGGTTTCATCTCCTACGGGTTGATCCTGAAATGGACCCTTAGGGAACTGGATCCCTCCTCCGTCATCCCGGAACGGGTTCAAAACGCCTTTAATGTGCTCCAGGAAGGCGTGATCATCCTGGACGAAAAAGAACACATCGTCATGGCCAACGCCCAATTTTCCAAATGGATCCAGACCCGGCCGGACAAATTGGTGGGACATAAAGGGGCGGAATTGAACTGGCGGCAGGATCCGGCCGAGCCCGGCACAGATTCACTGCCCTGGACACGGATCCTGTCCGGGGAGCTGAAGACGGCCGAAGCCTCCCTGGTGCTCACGGCCCCCAAGGGCAGGCGACGGAAACTGGTGAGCCGGGCCGTGGTGATCCCGGATGCAAAGGGTCGATGCCGGGGTGCCCTTGTCACCTTTGACGAC
>JAKSBM010001057.1 GCA_022361135.1 Desulfobacterales bacterium
AAACAAAAGGTCCTTGGCGACGATGGCCTGGGAATAGGGGCCGATGGCCGCCGGGGCCAAATCCGGGGATATTGCTGTTTTCGACATGTACGTTCCTTTGTGCTGACATTATCTGGATAAGTTGGGTCCACGGCAGCCATGGACACGGGCCTTCATCAATATTGGGTCTGGGCATGGACCGGAAAATCCCATTTCCGATTTGGAAAATACTTTCTTAACCGCCAATCGCAAGCACGGGCATGTCCCTCCATCCCCTCCACCCGGGAAAGGCGGGATGCGTGGGCACCCACCACCTCATTGGCCTGGGCATTGATTTCCTGGTAGGTACAAATTTTTAAAAATTTATGTACATTCAAGCCACCTGAATAGTGACCGGCTTTTTTGGTGGGCAGAATATGGTTGGTACCAGAGCACTTATCCCCCTGGGCCACGGTGCAGCCCTCACCCAGAAACAAGGAACCATAGGACCTCAGATTCCGGGTATAATATTCCAGATCCTCGGCCATAACCTGGACATGTTCCGGGGCGTAGGTATCACAGACCTCACACATTTCATCACGATCCCGGCATAGGATAATTTCGCCATAATTTTCCCAGGAGTCACCCGGGACTGAGGGATCGGGCATATCGGCAATGACCTTGGGCATGATGTCAATAACCCGTTGCGCCAAAGCACGGCTGTCCGTGAAAAGCCAGACCGGAGAATCCTTGCCATGCTCGGCCTGGGAGACCAGGTCAACGGCCACGGTCATGGGATCGGCGGTGGCATCGGCAATGACGGCGGATTCCGTGGGGCCAGCAAAGACATCAATGGTACATCTCCCCTGGGAGGACAACAATGCTTTGGCTTCGGCCACATAGGCATTGCCCGGCCCCACCAGTATATTGGCGGGTTTCCCGGTAAACAGGCCAAAGGCCATGGAAGCCACGGCCTGGACCCCCCCCATTTCCAAAATAATATCGGCTCCTGCCAAATCCATGGCATAGGCCACGGCCGGGGCAATGCTCTCCCCCCGGGGCGGAGAACAGGCAATGATGGTACCGACACCGGCCGCTTTGGCCGTGGCAACGCTCATCAACGCGGAACAGGCATGGGCAAACCGTCCCCCCGGCACATAGCAGCCGGCCGTATCCATGGGAATAATTCGCTGGCCCAATCGCACGCCATCAATGGGCTGGATTTCAAATTCACGAATACTCTTCATCTGGGCCCGGGCAAATCCAGCCACCTGGGCATGGGCAAAATCAATATCCGCTTTAACCGATACCGGAACTTGATCAATCAATTGTGCCCGTTTTTCCCGGCTGAGAATGAACGGCCGAGTCCAATTGTCAAACTGCTCGGCCAATTGAGCCACTGCAGTCTCGCCGTCTTTTTCAATGCGGGACAAAAGGGCCTTGACCTGTTCCCGCACGGCCAGCGAATGCGCCTCTGCCGAATGGGAAGCCTGTTTTACATATTCCATATCACAGTCCTGTCGTTTAATAATCCAGTAACGCTTGTCCCCCATATGTGGATGGGGGGTCAAATCCCTTGCCCGGCGAACCGGGCAACCTACCTTCACATCCCTGTGAAATAACCGAACAGAATTTCGCCTATGTTGCTGTTTGGCTGCAGCAACGGATAAACCCCGTTCCAGTTTCAAACACAGCAATTAAACGCCGGAGCTGCCTTCTTGTCAATAATTTTAGAAAATATTTTATAAAATATTTTCTAAAATCCACAGCATCACCACTTAACCCCCTAAAATAATAAAGATCACAGCACACAGCCCCATCCAACCAAAATTCAACCCAGGGGCGTCCCCATGGGTTTCTTTTTGTCAAAGCGCCAAAAATGGACTATATAAAGGCTTTAATTTTAAAATTGCAGAGGGGTTGTCTTGTCTAACTCAAAATCCGCCATGAAGTCCCTAAAGGCCTACGAAAAAATCAGGGATATGATACTCACGGGAAAAAAGCTGCCCGGTACCCGGCTGATCCTGTCGGACCTGGAAACCGAGCTGGGCATTGGTCGGGGCCCCATACGGGAAGCCATCATGCGGCTGGATCGTTCAGGGTTGGTTAAAAATATCCCATACAAGGGAGCCATTGTGGCCACGCCCCCCACCCGAACAGAAGTGTTGCACATCTACGATTTGAGAATGGATTTGGAAGGACGATTGGCCCTGGCCGCACTGGAACACATTACCCCCGAAGACATCCAGGCCCTGGAGGCTCTGGACAAAACAATGCAAGACCTTCCCATGGACCATTACCGCCATGACAGGGAATTCCATCAAACCCTGTACAATGCGGCCCACATGCCCCATCTGGCCAACATCGCCGCCACCATGATTTTCACCGTTGAGGGAGTATTAAACATCTATCACCGGGAAAAAGAGCATTGCAGGACCTTCAATGAAGAACATGGAAAAATTATCCAGGCCATCAAAAACCATGACCCCGACCAACTCCTCATCCATGTGCACGAAAACATAAAAAGCGGTCTCACCATCATCGAGGAGACCTTTCGCAAACTGGTTCATCTTCCCCAGTAATTCCCGACCGGCAAAGGGATAGGTTCCCCAGTCCAGGAACCGCCCTGCCCTGGGTGCATCCCAATATCTATTTTAGCCCTCCCGGTGCATCGCCACGGTCAAAATCGAATTTTTAGAAAAAATCACATCCAGAATTGATCCGGGCCCTTGGAGGTAACACGCCATGGGCCGGGTGAAACACCATGTCCGCCAGAACCTGGATGATTGAATATGCCTGTACGCGAAGGTGTTTTGATCCCTAGTCGGCGCCAGGTGGAGCCGGGCGTGACATACGGTCATGAAATGAAAAATAAGAGGGATATGGGCATGGGATCATCAATGCCCCATACATTCAAATAGCCCGACGTCCCATTGAAAATTTTACCGACCCAGCATGGGGGCTCCGTGGGTCGGCATTGAGCAGATGCTCATCCGGGTTACAAATATCCGGTTTGAAATCCACCGTCTCCCTGGGGAATGAAAAATTGAAGCCCGCTCTCCCGGGGGGATACTTCCATCCGCCGTCAGGTTTTCCCCAAAAAAACACCCCCTGCTTTCATGGTGAAAACAGGGGGTGAGAATGAAACTCCGGGTCGGCCCCGGGGGGCCGCCTGGAAAATATGATTTAGTGGTGTTCGCCGCCGCCTTTCATGGTTTCAATGGCAGACTTGATGATGACATAGGTCATGCCCGCACCCAGGATGGAAATGGCATACCAGAAGCCACCGAAAAAGATGGCATGGCCGATGTCCCAGACCCATTCAAAACAAAATGGAAACATATGCGTTCTCCTTTATTATGATTCTTCCGTGGGGGCTGGGTTAAGTTCCAGCTCCTGGGGGAATACCGGCAGGTACCGGTAGGAAACAGCAATTACAATGATACCGTAAGCCACGGGCAGAATCGTGGTGGCCACTTCCTGCCAGGACGGAATGTACAGGGCCCAGGTGTCAAAGCTCATTACAGGTACGGCCATGATCTGGAGTACCATGACCCAACGGTTGAGACAAACGCCGATGACGCCCAGAATAATGGCCAGCAAGCGGAATTTGGAATTCTCACGGGTGGGTTTGTAAATGAGCAGCAATCCGGGAACCACGCCACAGACAATCACTTCCACGATGAGGATCCAGTATCCGTAGAAGGCATTGTTGGTATAAAAGTGGCTGAAGTTGAATCCCAGGCTGGGGGCGGTGACAAATGCCCAGTAAATGGTATCAATGATTTTGGCAATGATATAGGTGGTGATCATCCAGCCGGAAATCTTGGCCAGCAGATGAATCACATTGTCCTTGACCAATTTCTTACCGGTGATGCCTTCGGTGATCCGGGTCACCAACAGGGTGAAACAGGGACCGAATGCGGCTGCGGACCAGGTAAAAAGGAAGAAGGTCCAGGGCCAGATCAACAGGCCTTCACGTACGGCAAAGGGACGGCCGTACATAACGCCGGCAACCCCGCCCAGAGATCCCTGATGGAAAAAGGACAGGAAGGCGCCGGTGGCGGCAAAGATGGCCATAACGCCGTGCATGTTGTGGGCCAGGTTATGGGCAAAGGGGTTTTTGTTCAGCTGGCGGTTTTCCAGGATATTGGGAATGAACTCAATGGTGAGAACCGCAAAGTAGCAGGACAGACAAAAGGCCACTTCCGTCAACATGGAATGGACATTGGCATGCCAGAAGATGAACCACCCACGCAGGGGCTGTCCAATGTCGATGGCCAGAATCAACAGGGCTGAACTATAGCAGATGAACCCGATGATTACGGCAAAGTTGATGATATTTTTCAATTCATCAACCTTGAAAATATATTTGAGCAAACCTGTGAAAAAGGCACCACCACCCACGGCGATGACGGCCAAGTCGGCCCAGATCCACAGGGCGAACCCATAGTAGTCATTCATGTTGGTCTGGTTCAGTCCCTTGAACCAACAGAGGAACATGGCATAAACGCCCCAGAGCAGTACGGCACCGACAACGGCCATCCCAACCATGAATTTTGGGAATGAACACCGCTTTGCACCTTCAGGTATTAATGCAGAATCCATATTCAATTACTCCTAACATCGTAAGGTTTTTGATGTTTACTCATGGGTTGAGGAACCATGATAATTCTTGACCTTGTCCCACTCACCATCAAGGTAGTTATCACCGGCCTTGCGAACCCATTCGCGCTCGGACATGTAATAGACCTTGGTGTTGGTGCCCAGTCTTTCCAGCAGTCTGAAGACCTTGGGATTTCTGGACTTACCCACAACATCGTGGTTCCGCGGATCCGGATGGGGATCGGGTTTCACGATCTGGTGAATCTGGTGGGCCGGGTTGTTCAGATCGCCGAAGACAATGGCACCGGCCGGGCAAGCCGTGGTGCACGCAGTCTGATATTCATTTTCTTCGATCTCTTCCCGACCTTCGACATAGGCCTTTTCACGGGCCAATTGGTAACGGTGATAGCAGAAACTGCATTTTTCAACCACGCCGCGCATACGGGGGCTGACATTGGGGGTCAGGTATTCTTCCTGACCTTCGGGCCATTTGGGATCCCACCAGTTGAAATACCGAGCATGGTAGGGGCAGGCTCCCATGCAATACCGGCAGCCGAAGCAGCGGGTATAGATCTGGGAGACGATACCGGTGTCATACCCATAATCCGTTGCCGTTGCCGGACATACGGATACGCAGGGGGAGTGACCATGGTCACCCTTGCCGCCGCAATGCTGACAGGGGCGGGGCAGGTAGGCCACTTCGGTCTGGGGGAATTTTTTCCCATTGGTCAATTTATAGACCCGCATCCAGGTGATGGAATCCTTTTTCCGGGACTCATCCTCCTTAAAGGGCACATTATTTTCAGACATGCAGGAGACCATGCAGGAACCGCAGCCTGTGCACTTGTCCAGGTCTATGAGCATTCCGAACTTATATGTTTTGGTTTCTTGTTTCATCAGAACCTCTTTGAAAATTTATCCGTATCGTTAGGCCTTGGAAAGTTTGGCTTTGATTCCAAAGGCAGCATCCAGTCCTGAACCAGACTCAATAACCGGGCCGATCAGATCATTAACGTTCACACCCTTGTCGGCAACATATTTGTTGTCAAAGGTGTGTCCCAGTCCCCGTACCATACCGATGACGCCGGGCATCATGCCGTGGTTGAGGTTCACACGGACCCGGGCAGATCCCACGGCTGTGGTCAGGATGGCATAACCGCAGTCGGCGATTCCCTTGGCCGTCTCGGGATTCACTTCCACCAGGACATCCTTGCCGGAAATCACGCGGTCGGAAACCGTCTTGATGGCAAAGGGAGAGGCCGCCGGAACCGTACCGGCCAGACGCATATTGTCAATGGGGATCAGGGTGAGGTTGAAATCGCCCTGGGCCTTAATGGTTTCAGGATTTGCAGAGAGGAAGGAAAAATTCACTTCGGGAAGTTCTGCAGGGGCATCTTCGGAGACAACGACATAGCCTTCTTCGCTCAGGGAATCCCAGAGTTCGCCGGTGGCAGCCACCAGATACTCGCCATAGCTTTCCCACTCAAAGCTGTCGGAAACGCCCTCAATGGAAGAAGCCAGGGAAATGAGAATATCCCCGGGAGCCATGGTGTCAAAGAGGGGCTCGAGATCGGATTCAATTCCGCTATCCGGATCCAAAAGCCCAACGATGGGCTGGGCCAGACCGACAACGGCCTTGTCCAGACCGGCCTGGGAGGGTACGTCTTCATACCGTTCCAGGAAGGTGGAAACCGGAAGAACCAAATCCGAGGCCATGGCCGTCTCATCCATGAAGGAGGACAAGGAAACAACAAACCCCACATTCTTAAATGCCTCTTTCACCCGTTTGGGATCATTGAGGGAATAGCAGGGGTTGGCATTGTAAACCATGAGGGCATCCAGCTTGGCACCACCGTTCAGGGCGTCCACCAGGCCGTTTACGGAACCGGCCAGGGCGTCTTTACCCGCACCGGCCTGGGCCACTTCATCCATGACCGGCTCGGGCAGGGTCAGGTATTCGGCCTTGTCCATGACAAAGGCACCGCCCTTTTTATTGATGCGTCCGCAAATGCAGTTCAGGGTATGAACCGCAGCCAATTCTTTCAGACTCTGGGAGCCGGCGCCGCGGCCCTTGCCCATGATGGCAACCGGAGCCTTAGCCTTGGCAAAGGCAACGGCCATTTTCTTAATTTCGCCGGCTGCGATACCGGTGACGGCGGCCACTTTTGCCGGTGCATACTCCTTGGCAATGGTGGCGTGGAATTTGTTGAATCCGCCCTTGAAGGTGGCAACAAATTCAGCGTCGAACAATTTTTGTTCCAGGATCACCGCACACATGGACAAAGCCAAATCGGCTTCGGTTCCGGGCTTGGCCGGAATCCACTTGTCGGCGGCGGCAGCCGTATTGGAGAGACGGGGTTCCACCTGGTAGAGCTTGGCATGGCGTTCCTTACGGGTGGCATTGGCTTTGAAACAAGCCACCGGAGAGCCCCAACCTTCAATGAAGCCGGTGCCAAAGGAAAGCACAAAGTCGGAATTTTCCAGGTCAAATCCAATGGTTTTACCCGGGCCATGGATGGTTTCAGCCGTCAAATCCAGGTAGGATTCCAGGCTGGGCATGGTGTAGGTATTTGAGGAGCCGAATGCCGCCATGAAATGCTTGAACAGGGCCGGTACGGATCCCAAATCGGAACCGGTGATACAGGCCAGGCCTTCGGGCTTTTCGTCGCCGCGGATGGCTGAGAGCTTTTCAGCAGCCAATTCCAGAGCGTCGTCCCAGGAGATTTTCTCAAATCTGTCACCATTGCGTTTCAGCGGTGTTTTCACCCGGGCAGGATCATAGAGGTATTGGAGACCGGCAATGCCGTGGAGACAGGCGCCCCCATTGTTTACCGGATATTCGTCCATGCCTTCGATTTTCACGGGGCGACCGTCAATTTTACGGACACTGATACCACATCCGCCAGGGCACAGATTACATACGGACGGAGCATAGGTTATTTCACCGTCTTCGGGAACCGGGGTCCAGGGCCAATTCTGGGTCCAGATGGAAGAATCATCTGTGAGCTTCACCCCGACGGGAGAAACTGCGATACCCGCAACAGCGCCTAAACCTAATCCCAAGAAGCTTCTTCTATCAACTTTCATAAGTAAATCCTTTCTTGTGTTTCAGGCACCTTATTTATGGCACTGGAAGCAATAGCCTTGATGGCCGGTTTCTTCCTTGTGACATACTGCACAATCGTCCATCTTCATCCGATCCCAAGAATGTTTCTTGATACCCCAGATGTTTTTGCCCCAGATATCACGGCTGTAGCCGGTGATCCGGTTTTCTTCGTAGGGTCTGGATGTGGTGGATTCGCCAATGGGACCATGACAGGTTTTACAATTCATTTCAGCCGCATTGATATGGGCTGCATGGGAAAAGAA
>JAKSBM010000773.1 GCA_022361135.1 Desulfobacterales bacterium
GGCCAAAAGAGCGGCCTGGTGATGTGAAAAGGGGCCCGTGTGGGGCCCCTTTGGATAGATCTGATTCACCGGAACCCAGCGATTGGGTCCGATCTTGGCCTCCAATTCAAATAGGGAAACAGAGGCCGTGGCTTGGGCTGACATTAATTCACCGCCACCAGGGAAACCCCCAGTTTCTTCTCCACGGCCTGGATTTTGTCCAGGGTGTCCTTGTCCAGGGTTTTGGGTTCGGCGTCGTGGCAGGAAAAGGCCAGAACCTTGAGGTTCAAATCCGTTTCCAGGGCCTGGATTTCATTCATCTGCTGGGGGGTTAATTGGGATAAACTACAAAGCATAATCGCCTCCTTGAATCTTAAATTATCATCACAATTCAAGGGTAACGGCTTCCCCATTCCGGGACAAGAATGGAATAATGGGGGGATAATGACGGGAAAAACCCATCATTAATCCATAAAATGACGGGCAAAGATCAGGCCAATGACATGAGGAAGGTATTCAGGTTGGTGCCGGTGTTTTTCAATCCCAGCTTATCCCGGATGTTCCTGCGGTGGAAATTCACCGTGGTCAGGGACAGGTTGAGGAGTTCGGCAATCTCCTTGGTGGCCCGCCCCTGTTTCACCAGGGAAACGATGCGGATTTCCTGGGGGGTCAGGACCACCTCCAGGTCGGAAAGCCGTTTAAGAAAGGGCGAGGCCACGGATTGAAGCTGGGATTCCAACCGGTCCACCAGGGGAGAATCGGTCTGGGACCGCAATTGGTCCAGATAGGGAAGGATCCCCTGGTTCAGATTTTGGAATACGGCCTTTTCCATTTCTTTAAGATCCTCGTCCCGTTGGCGGATCAGGGCACTGAGGGCGGCGTTGGCCTCTTCCAGGTGCCGGGTCTTGGATTCCAGCTCCGCCTCCCGCTCCTTGAGTTTTTCCTCGGTCTCCTTCAAGGGCGTGATATTTTCGTGGGAAATGACGATGCGCAGGGGATCGGAGCCCTTCACCGGGATGGCCCGCATGTAGAACCAACGCCGCTGATCCGGGGAATGGCAGGGATAGGCTACCACAAACTCTTCGGTCTCCCCCCGGATCACCGATCGGATTCCCCGGGCCACCCGCCGGGCGTCCTCCCCGGTCTCCCCCTGGGCACAATCACAGATGTCCAGATAATTGACCTGGAGCATATCCGGCCGGGTGCCGCCGGCATCATTCTCCCCGGCAAATTCCTGCCAGGCCCGGTTGGTTTGCAGGATTATACCCTGGGCATCAATGATGGCGATGTGGGCGGAAAGGCTGTTGAGGATGGTTTCCGCATAGGGGGATGAAATATCCATGGTTTTGGGAGGGGTATCCATGGCTGCTATTTTAACAGCATGGATGGCAAAATCCAGCCCCATTTTCCAAAAATAAAAAGGCCGGTTCCCACGGACACGGGGGAACCGACCCTTTGGGCCCGGATATGAAACGGCGGGTTGCGCCATGGGATTTCAAAGCGATGACGGCCACGGGAAGCCCCCACTCCCTTGGAGGAATCCCATGTCACAAATCCGTTGGCATATCCGGATTTGGGCTGCCGGGGACAGGCAGCCCGCGCCCGGGGCAAAAGAGACAGGAGAAACTCCGCACCCCGGGACTTGGCATTTATTTCACAACTGCATACCCGTTCCGCCGCCAGTCGGCAATGCCGCCCTTCATGTTGATGATTTCCTTGAATCCCGAATCGATGAGGATTTTGGAGGCCACCACACTTCGGTTACCCGTGGCGCAATAGATGAGGATGGGGCTCTCTTCATGGCCGGCAAGCTCCCCCTTGCGCCGGTGGAGCTGCTGCACCGGGATGAGCATGGCACCGTCCAGGTGACCGGCGTTGAATTCCCGGGGGGTTCGTACGTCAAGGACCAGGGGAGAAATCCCCAGGATCAATTCCATGGCCTGGGCAGCCCCCACGGCTTGATAGCCGGAACGCTGGTATTCCACCACCCGGATCCGCCCCTGGATGGAATCCACGGAAAAGGCAAAGAGGCCTGCCTTTTTCATCTTGATAAAAGGGGTGGCATCCAGATCGGACAGGACATTTTTATCATGGCCCAATTCCGGGAATTGCACCCGGGCCGAGGAAACCCCGGCCGGCAGACGGAATTTCACATAATCCCCCCGGTAGACCACAAATTCGTTTTCCCCGCCCAATTCCAGATCCAGAACCCGGTATCCCTTTTCCAGGGTCCCGCTGATGGGTGCGGCCAGGGCTGATCCCCAGCCAAGGCAGAGAAAAACCAGGGTCAAAATCGGCAATTTAAAATCGACTTTCATCATCCACTCCTTTTGGGGATTTCCCCTATTCCGGTTTTTTGCCCACGCCCTCGGGGGTCATGCGGTATTCACCCAATTGATTGTACAAAGGATAACCGGCCTTGGCCCATGCTTCCACGCCACCGGTGATATTGGTGACATTCTTATACCCGATTTCCTTAAGACGCAGGGTGGCCATGGCCCCCCGGGACCCGCCCTTGCAATAGATATAAATGGGGGTTTCCCAATCGGTGAGTTTCTTGGAGGCCAACCATTCCAGCTTATTCCGGTCCAGGTGCAGGGCTTCACCCAGGTGGCCGGCCTGGTATTCGGCATTGGTTCTGATGTCCACCAATTCAAAAAAGAATTCATCTTTGTCCTTAATGGCCTTGAAGGCATCCACGGTGATGGCCGGGGCCTTTTCCCGCTGGGCCTTGGCCCATTTTTTCAAATTGGCTTCAATGGGGTTGGATTCGGCCCAGGACGGAATCCCAGTGAACATCAAACCGATCAAGATTCCCAGAACAAGTGATACCTTACGCATGCGACAACTCCTTTTCGTGTCGGATTTCAATTTTTGGATGATAACCATTCCAATTCACTTCCATCACAAAAGAGCAAAACCTATACCACAACGTGGGAACAAAATTTTCCTTTGAGATTTCAAGACCATGGAAAGCCTCGCCCCCAATCCGGGAAAAATCAAGCGTTAACGCCCTGCTAATCCGGTGTTAAAGGAATGCAACGCTCCCCTTAACAGCCCCTGGATCCATTCACATTGGGCTGTTTTTCCCCGGGCTCCAGCTGCTGACCAAGGTGGACCAGGCCGGCCAACGCCAAGGGCGCCGGGAAGAAAGAGTTATGGAGACCCGGGTCCGGCGTTCCCTCTTCCCCAATCCCCGGCTTCACCTTGACGCTCCTTTCTAATATTGATAGAGTAGCTTCCTTACCTTCACGAAACAAATTACCCATACATTTTAAAGGATTAGACGTGAACGATCAGCTTGCTCCCCATGGGAGCCTCAGGGCATTGTTGCCCCTGGGCCTGTTTTTAACCATTTTCGTGGGCTCGGGTCTTTATTTCCAGAGCCTGGGAACGGATTTCGCCTTTTACCAGGTGGCGGCCCCGGTGGCAGCCCTGCCTGCCATTATTTTATCCATCCTCCTGTCCAAGAACGCCTTGAATAAAAGCGTGGAAGAATTTTTGGGCGGTGCCGGGGAATCCAATATCATGGCCATGTGCATGATCTATCTTCTGGCCGGAGGGTTTAGCGCGGTGGCCAAAGCCACCGGTGGGGTAGACGCCGTAGTCGCCCTATCCATGGGAATCATTCCCGCCTCCTTTCTTCTGCCCGGCCTATTCCTGGTATCCGCTCTGATATCAACGGCCATGGGAACCTCCATGGGAACCATCGCCGCTGTGGCCCCCATTGCCTTGGGGATTGCCGGTGAAACCAATATGCCCCTGGCCCTCACCGCCGGGGCCGTGGCCGGAGGGGCCATGTTCGGAGATAATTTATCCATCATTTCGGACACCACCATCGCCGCCACTCGAACCCAGGGCTGTGAAATGAGGGACAAATTCAAGGTCAACTTTGCCGTGGCCTGCCCAGCCGCCCTTTTTACCCTGGTTTTCCTGGCATTCCAGGCCAAGGGGACCCAGATACCTGCTCCCAAAGACGCCTCCCTGATCCTGGCCATTCCCTACGCGGCCATCCTAATCATGGCCCTGTCGGGTCTCAATGTCTTTGCCGTATTGTCATCGGGAATTATCATGGCAGGTCTGGCTGGCTTCCTTGCCGCACCGGATTTCACCCTCCTCACCTATGCAAAGGAAATTTACAATGGATTCACCGGAATGCAGGAAATCTTCATCCTCTCCATTTTCATCGGTGGACTGGGTGAATTGATGAAAACCCAAGGGGGGCTAACATCCCTGGAAAAAATCATCTCTGGAATCATTCAAAAATTAAGTCGGGGAAAAGAGGCGAAAGCATCGGCTGAAGCTGGAATCGGCCTTTTGGTCTTTTTGACCAACCTATGCACGGCCAATAATACGGTATCCATCATCGTCACGGGCAATGTGGTCAAGGGGCTGGCCAAGGAACATGGGGTTTCCCCCCGGCGAGCGGCGGGGATCCTGGACATTTTTTCCTGTATCTGCCAGGGATTGATTCCCTGGGGAGCCCAGCTTTTGCTGGCGGGATCCATATTTAAAATTTCCCCCGTGGCCATTGTGGGTCAGATGCACTATTGTCTGGCATTGTTCATCTGCACCTCAATCGCCATGGTTCTTACCGCCCGGAAAAAGGCCTAAACCATGCCCCAATCCATGGAAGATAGTCGAGAGGTTCTCCCCGGAAAAAAACAAGGGGAAGTCATTTCCCAGGAGGGAAAATGCCTTCGAGTCCCGGAATCCTGGGCCCTGCTTCCCCCCGGGGA
>JAKSBM010000361.1 GCA_022361135.1 Desulfobacterales bacterium
CTTCATAGGCCACCCAGGTGGAAATCAGGGCGATGCCGGCAATGGGGGCGGCGGTGGCGTCGATGATAAAGGCCAGCTTTTCCCGGGAGATGCGCATGCGGTCGGTGACCGGACGCATGATGGGCCCCACGGTGAGGGAGTTGGCATAGTCGTCAAAGAAGATGAGCAATCCCATGCACCAGGTGACGATCTGGGCGCTCACGGGGCTTTTGGCCCGTTTGACCAGGGATTCGGCAATGGCCTTGGTGCCCCCCATTTTGGAAATCAGGGCAATGAGGCCGCCGATGGTCAGGCATTGGAGGATGATCCCCGCATTCCAGGGGTCGGCCAGGGAACCCAAAATATTGTGGGTGATGGCGGTGAAGGCGCCGATGAGTCCCTTAAATACATTGGTGCCGGACAGGGCCAGCATGAAGGTTCCGGAAAAGATCCCGGTGAAAAGGGAAAGGACCACGTTCTTGGTGATAAAGGCCAGGACGATGGCCACCAGGGGGGGCAACAGGGTGAGTAGTCCGAATTTTTCCGCATTGGCGGCCGCCACGGCCGGATCTGCGGCAAAGGCCCCACCCAGGGGCAAGACAACAAGCAGGGCAGCCAGGGCTGCCGAAATATTCCATTTTCTTTCCATAACCTCTATTCCCTTAACTCTCTTTTTCCGGGGCGGCGTAGTTTAGTTTAAGTTTGTTGCTACCGCGTTAGCAACGCCAACCCATTGAATTTACAACAAAAACGAGAGGCATGTATGTCATGTTTTTCATGCCGTGTAAACCCCTTAATGGGAAAAAGGAGAAGATTGTTCCATGGAAGGAAACATAAAAATAAGGGAACCCGTCGGGAAATCAGCCGGTTAATCCATGGGACTTTACAATGGTATACAGGGGGCCCTGGGGGCGAAGTTTGCTCTCCATGAGGACAAATTCCGCCATGTCCAGGGGGGCGTCACACCAGGCCCGGTGGCGGTGGAGAACCTGGTTCACATATCCGGGGTTGCCCACCCCGCCCTTGATCCGGCCCAGGGTGAGGTGGGGGGCAAATCGGCGGTCGTTGATTTTAACAATGGGATCAATGGTTTGAACCAATTGACGCTGGAGGGCGAACAGGCCCGGATCCCCCGCCACCCCGGCCCAGAGAATACGGGGCCGCTTCCGGCTGGGAAAGGCCCCCAGCCCCTTGAGTTGGATTCCCAACGGCGGATGGGCCCGGCCCACTTCTTCCAGGACGGTTTGGATCTGGGGCATGGCCGTTCCGGGTGTCTCCCCCAGGAAGGCCAGGGTGAGGTGGAGCCCCTTGGGGTTCACCCACTTGATCCGTTCCCGGCTCAATTGGGATTTCAAGTGGTGAAACAGGGTGGAGATGGCCGGGGTGGGCTGGATTTTCAGGGCAACGAAGAGGCGTTTCATGGGCATCCCTTGGCTTGGGGTTTTGGATCCAGTTTAAATGATCCGGCAGGGAATGCAAAGGGAGGCCGGGGAAAAGGGGGCAGGCGGAGTGGAAATATTCCGCTCCGCCAAGGATTGTCGTGTGGTGTGAATGTTTATAAGAGTTGTTCCGCCCCCTTGAAAACCGATTCCACCTTCAGGGCCGCGGCCCCGTGGCCGGGGTGTTTTTCCGGGTTCCAGCCCTTCATGTGGTCAAATACCGGTCCCTGGGTGTGGTATTCAATGGTGCCCTTGACCTGGTAGGCGGCGTTCTCTCCGGTGATGAAGAGGAGGCTGGCCTGTCCCCCGGCCTGGATATTGGCCTGGGTCTTGGAAAAATAATTATTGGCCACCACCAGGGTTTCCGGGTCGAATTGGGCCACGCAGGTGGCATAGATGGAATTGGGAATTCCCTGTCCATCCACGGTGGTCAGGATCACCGGTCCTTTTTTGTGCTCCCAGGCATCGGCGGCCTCTTGGGGTAGTGCGGGCATATATGTCCTCCTTGGGTTGGTGGACCCGGTACCGGGTCCGGTTGTCTCCCTTGGGGGTTAGCAAACCCGGTGCCAGCGGGGGCGCGCCTGGGGAAGGGCCGTAATATGAAAGACTTAGGGAGGAGAGCCCCCACATGATCCGGTCCGGGGTGGCGTTTCCGCGCCAAAAGATTGCAGGTCGGTGCCGGGAGCGCATCGGTTGATTTTTTGTTTGGCCGATAGGGGGGGAAGGGGGGAACCCGGGGTCCGATTCCGGGCCGTTCCCCGGAGGGCTGCCCCGGGCCAAACTTGACAAAAACCCCGGTTTCAGCCTATGGTTAGTTCTTTTGAATCCGCCTTCAGCAGCCTTTAAAATCAAGAACTTATCCCGGTGAACCATGGAAAAAGATATCGAATATAAGAGTAAGACACAGATTAAAAAAGAGGTCGAAGCCCTCCAGAAACTGGGGGAAGAACTCATGGACGTCCCCCTGCCCAAACTCAGACGCATGGACCTTCCCCCGGACCTCATGACCGCCCTGGAGGATGCCAAGACCATCACATCCAATGTGGCCCGTCGCCGCCATCGGCAGTACATCGGCGTTTTGATGCGGGACGTGGATCCCCTGCCCATTCGCCATGCCCTGGCCTGCACCGACGAGGCCGGTCCCGTGGAATCCCCGGCCGACCTGGCCGTGGGGGAATGGATGGACAGGCTTTTGGCCGGGGACAATGGGGCCGTGGAAGAGTGCCTAACCCGCTGCCCGGACCTGGACCGTCAACGGTTGCGTCAATTGTTGCGGAATATCAATAAAGAAGCAGGGAAGAAAAAGCCGGGTAAGTCCCGCAGGACCCTGTCCGCCATTCTAAAGGCCGGTTTGGAGCGGCCCTGACCCATTTTCGGGCTGTTTTAGCCCGGAGAAACATGGTAGGTTAAAAGGGGTGTTAAATGCTTGAATTGCAACCCCTTTTGTGATAATTAGTCTCTTTTTTTCGCGGTGGCGTTCAAAGGAAACGGGCCCGGACCAGGCCCGGATGAGAATACAGTTGAGCCGGTATGATGGAATCCCTTCACCATGCCGGCCTTTGTTTTTTTGTCCCGGAGATCCCCCAAATCATGCGCATCCGGAGTGCGGCAGGATGGAATTCCGGATGCGGGACGTGCAGACCCCAAAAGGTAGTGAAAAATCATGCTGGAAAATTTTTTCAAACTTAAGGAACACAAAACCGATGCCAGGACGGAGATCATCGCCGGCCTGACCACTTTTATGACCATGGCCTATATCCTGGCCGTCAACCCGGACATCATGAGTGCCACGGGCATGGACAAATCCGCCCTGTTCACCGCCACGGCCCTCTCCGCCTTTGTGGCCACCCTGGTCATGGCCCTGGTGGCCCGGCTCCCCTTTGCCCTGGCACCGGGCATGGGGCTGAATGCTTTTTTTGCCTTCACCGTTGTCCTGGGCATGGGCTACTCTTGGGAGATGGCCGTCACCGCCGTATTCATCGAGGGCTTGATCTTCATTGTCCTTACCTTTTTCAATGTGAGGGAGGCCATCATCAACGCCATCCCCATGGCCATTAAAAACGCGATTTCCGTGGGCATCGGCCTTTTCATCGCCTTCATCGGCCTCAAGGGTGCCGGCGTGATTGTGAATTCCGATGCCACCCTGGTGACCCTGGGCGACATGGGCAGCCATACGGTTTGGGTGGCCTTCATCGGCATCATCGTTTCCGCCGTCCTGCTGGCCCTGAACAAAAAAGGGGCTCTGCTGGTGGGGATCTTTGTTTCCACCCTGGTGGGCATTCCCCTGGGCGTCACCCATGTGGAAACCCTGAATATTTTTTCCACCCCGCCGTCCCTGGAGCCCCTGCTTTTTAAATTTGATTTTTCCAGGATCTTCAGTGCAGATATGGCCGTGGTGCTGTTCACCTTTTTCTTCATCGACATGTTCGACACCGTGGGCACCCTGGTGGGTGTTGGGGCCAAGGCCAACCTTTTGGATGAGCGGGGACGGCTCCCCCGGGCCAAACAGGCCCTGTTTGCCGATGCCATCGGTACCACCTTCGGGGCCTGCATCGGTACCTCCACCGTCACCACCTTTGTGGAAAGTGCCGCCGGCGTGGCCGAGGGCGGTCGCACCGGTTTGACTTCCCTGACCGTGGCCCTGCTCTTTTTCC
>JAKSBM010000373.1 GCA_022361135.1 Desulfobacterales bacterium
GCAGAACAAAAACCCTTCAATGCAGCCCCCCTTCTTTTGGCGGGCTGCATGTTTGCTTCCGGGGCCTGCGGGGTTATCCTGGAGTATATCCAGGCCTCCATGGCTTCCATGATCCTGGGCAACTCCTTTGAACAATGGGCCATGGTCATCGGCCTCATGCTCTTCTGGATGGGCATCGGCAGTCTCCTCCAGGCCCAGGTGCCCAAATCCGCCCTGATCTACCTTTTCATTGCCATTGAGATCAGCCTGGCCCTCACCGGGGGGTTCTCCCCCACCCTGACCTATCTCTCCTTTGGCTATACCGCCCATTACCGCATTGTGCTCTATTTTTTCGTGAGCATCATCGGCATCCTCATCGGACTGGAGATTCCGGTGATCATCCGCATCAACAACGACTATTCCAGGGAATTGTCCACCAATCTGGGCCACATCCTTTCCGCAGATTACATCGGCTCCCTGGCCGGGGCCCTGATCTACGTCTATGTGTTGCTGCGCTATTTTCCCATCACCGAGGCCGCCTTCCTCACCGCGGCCATGAACTTTTCCCTGGCCCTGGTTACCTTTATCTATTTTGCCCGGAAACGCCTTCTGGCCCACCGGGCCGCCATTGCCGTCTGCATGGGCATCACCGGCCTGGCCCTGGCCCTGGGATTCACCCGGGGGCAGGAATGGCAGATTAAAATCGAACAGCCCCTCTACGACGACCCTGTGGTTTACAGCAGCACCAGCCGCTACCAGCACATCGTCATAACCCATTTCAAGCCCCTGGATGAAACCCGGCTCTTCCTCAACGGAAACCTCCAACTCAACAGTTTGGATGAGGCCCGCTACCACGAGCCCCTGGTCCATCCGGTGATGAATCTGGTGCCCCAGCGCAAAAATATCCTCATCCTGGGCGGGGGGGACGGCTGTGCCCTGCGGGAGGTCCTCAAATACCCCGATGTGGAAAACGTCACCCTGGTGGATCTGGATCCCGCCATGACCCAATTGGCCGCCACCCATCCATTGCTCACCCAAATCAACGGCAATGCCTTCCAGGATCCCCGGGTGAAATACAAGGCAGGAGAAGGAGTCAACCCCGGTCCCCTGAAACCCATCCGGGTGGAAGCCCCGGCCCCGCCGGGCCAGGTCAAATACAAGGAAGTGGCATCGGTCCAGGTGATGAACATGGATGCCGACACCTTCCTCGCCCAGGCCCGGGGCTTTTTTGACGTCATCATCGTGGACATGCCCGATCCGTCCTCTCCGGAGCTGGTGAAGCTCTATTCCAAAGGATTCTACGCAAAAGTCCGACGCCGACTTTCCC
>JAKSBM010000496.1 GCA_022361135.1 Desulfobacterales bacterium
ACCCCGGGGCCTATGACACCTGGTTCATCCCCGAGGAAAAGCTGCCCAAGAACAGGGAAGCCAAAGCCAAACCCTCGGCTCTGATCTCCCAGTCCGGGGCCTTCATGCTCCATAGAACCCACCAATGCCCCCAGCTGTCCCCGGCCTATGCCGTCTCCATGGGGAACCAGACCGATCTGACCCTGGGGGACATGGTCTCCTATTTTGCCGACCCGGATCATTATAATTCAGATGGGGAAAAATTGGGGGATGTGGACGTCATCGCCGTCTATGCAGAGGGATTCAACGATTTGGACGGTCTGGCCTTTTGCCGGGCCGTGGAAAGGGCCGTGGCCGCGGGCAAGGAAGTGATCTTTTACAAGGCGGGCCGGACCCCCGAGGGCAAGGCGGCCACGGGCTCCCACACCGCCTCTTTGGCCGGGGATTACATGGTCTGCGAATCCTGCGTCCGCCAGGCCGGGGCCATCGTGGCCCGGACTTTTTCCGAATTCCAGGAGCTCATGTTCCTGGCCGAAAGCCTCCACCGAAAACGGGTGAACGGCAACCGGCTGGCCGCCGTCTCCGGCGCCGGCTTCGAAGCCGTGGGCATGGCCGATTCCACCCGGTCCGATGATTTCAAAATGGAGCTGGCCCGGATGGGAGACCTGACCCGGGCCGCCATTGCCGATATCCTTCGATCCAAACGGCTGGACGCCTTTGTCACCATTGCCAATCCCCTGGACATCAACCCGGCCGCCGACGATGAAGCCCATGCGGAAATCGCCGCCGTCCTCACCCGGGACCCGGGGGTGGATGCGGTCATCCTCAGCCTGGATCCCATGTCCCCGGCCATGAAAACCCTGGAAGAGACCGATGTTCCCTACTTTGACATGGACGGTGAAGGGAATATCCGGGACCGGCTCATTGCCCTGAACCGGGCATCGGACAAGCCCGTCATTGCCGTGGTGGACGGGGGTCGCCTCTACGATCCCCTCAGGGATGCCCTGACCCGGAACAATATCCCGGTCTTCACCCTCTGCGACCAGGCCGTGGCCGCCCTGTCCCTCTATATCCAGGGCCGGCTCAATGCGGAAATCATCCGCAGTTATGCCGACCTGGATTAAAAACAGTCCAGCCCGGAATTGCCCCCCACCCGGGGGCAATTCCAGCCCCGTAAACAATCCCCATTGACAATCCCTTTGAATTAACGCACATTCATATGCTGATTTTTTTGTGCGCCATTTGGATTTAAACAGCCGACGCCCCAAGGAAAATGAACATGTCCATTGCAGTCCCCCACGGCCTTCCCACGGCCGGGATTTTACCCCGAACCCAGAACCCCTCCCCCGGAAAGACCCCAGAAAGGTAAATCTCCATGTCAACTGAACACAGCAGCACCCCCATTCGGGGCTGGGTGGTTACGGCCGCCGGTTCCATCCTGGCCCTCTCCTTCGGTATTCTCTACGTCTGGTCCGTGATCACCTCGGGCATCCCGGATTCCTGGGGATGGACCCATGCGGACAAGGCCCTGCCCTATTCCATCATGGCCACGGTCTTTTCCCTGGTCATGGTTCCGGCGGGCCGCCTCCAGGACCGGCTGGGCCCCCGGCCCGTCATCCTCCTGGGGGGATTCCTCTGCGGCCTGGGCTGCGTCATGTCCGGCCTGGGCGGGGCCAGTAAAGCCGCCTATGTCCTGGGCTTCGGCTTTGTCACCGGCACCGGTGTTGGCTTTGGCTATTCCGCCCTCACCCCGGCGGCCATTAAATGGTTCCCCCGGGAAAAAACCGGACTGGTGGCCGGACTGGTGGTGGCCGGAACCGGGTTGGCCTCGGTGCCCCTGGCCCCCCTCACCCAATGGCTGCTCACCTATTTTGCCCAACCCGACGGAAACGGGGGAATGATCCCCGGGGTCTCCGCCACCCTCATTGCCCTGGGCATGGGGGTATGGGCCGTCACCGCCACCGTGGGTTGGCTGGTGACCAATCCCCCTGCCGGATTTCAACCGGAGCAATCCGGTGGCCCCCAGGCCGACGAGGCACCGGAGCTTTCCCCCGGGGCGGTGCTGAAAACCGCCCAGTTCTGGATCCTCTACCTCATGTATTTTTCCGGGGCCTCCGCCGGCCTGGTCTACATCGGGGTGGCCGCGGACATCGGCCGCCAGGCCCTGGGAGAGATGGCCTTCATCACCGTGGTGGTCCTGGCCGCCGGCAACACCCTGGGTCGGATCCTGGCCGGAGCCATTTCAGACAAAATCGGCCGCCACCAGACCCTGTTCCTGGAATTTCTGGCCCAGGCCTTCACCATCTTCCTTTTGGTCTATTTCACCACCAATAAAGGCGGGGGAAGCACCGCGGTCATCCTGGCCATTGTATTTGCCATCGGCCTCAACTACGGGGGCAACCTCACCCTCTTCCCCGCCGTGACCAAGGAGTATTTCGGAGTCCGCCATTTCGGGGTAAATTACGGCTGCCTTTTCACCGCATTCGGCAGTGCCGGCATGATCATGCCCTGGCTCAACGGCCACATCAAAGACAGCTTTGAGACCACCGCCCCCATGGGCTTTCTCATCATTGCCCTGCTCTGCATTTCCGCCCTGCTCAGCCTCTACAGCAGACGACTGGGACCGCCGGTTCCCGGGGGGGAAGGCCGGACCGTTAAAAGTCACTGATCCGGATTTCCATGCACGGCCCCTGATTCGGCCGCCGTCATGGCCAAACAATCAAACGGGGCATTGCCAATGAATGGGCAATGCCCCGTTTTAATTTCCGTGGGCCACACCAATATTCCCAACACGCCATGGCCCAATCTCAGCAATGATTACCGGGGTCTTCTCCCAAAGGATCCAATTGCCGGGCATAGGCATGGCCCCATTCCCGCAATTGATCAAAGATGGGAACCAGGGTCTGTCCCAACGGGGTCAGGGTATATTCCACCCGGGGCGGAACCTGGGCATAGACGGTGCGATCCAACAGGCCGTCGGCCTCCAGCTCCCGGAGTTGCTGGGTCAGGACCTTTTCTCGAATGGTGGGGATGTGGCGCTTCAGGGCACCGAACCTCAATGTGCCCCTCCGGTGGAGGCAATAGAGGATCATGGATTTCCATTTCCCCCCAATGACCTGGAGGGCCAGGTCAAAATAGCAATAGAAGTGGCGATCTCCCTTTTGTTTTAATTCCGGTTCCATACTTTCCTCTGGGTAACTATCTAACATTATTGTGCCTACTTGCCTTTTCAGGGCCGCAGCTATATATCACATTCCCCATTGAAATCAAATCATTCAACCCAAGGAGAAATCAGATGAAAATCATTGCAATCAACGCCAGCCCAAGGGCAAAGGGGAATACAGCCGACCTCATCCAAACCGCATTGGAGCCCATGGAAAAACGGGGAATGGAAACGGAAATCATCCACATTGGTGGACAACCCATCCACAGTTGCCGGGGCTGTGGCCGGTGTGAAAAAAAACAGAACCAGGCCTGCGCCATGGACGACGACATCTTCAACGAAATCTTTGGAAAAATGGTCCGGGCCCAGGCCATCCTGCTGGGATCCCCCACCTATTTCGCCGATGTCACCCCGGAAATGAAAGCCCTCATGGACCGGGCCGGCTATGTGGCCATGGTCAATGGCGGCTTGCTGGGACGAAAGGTGGGAGCCGCCGTGGTGGCGGCATACCGGGCCGGTTCCATCCACGCCTTTGACACCATGAACCATTTGTTCTCCTACTCGGGCATGATCATCCCGGGCGCGGACAATTGGAACCTGGGCGTGGGACTGAATCCCGGGGATGTGCAGAACGATCCCACCGGCCTCCAGACCATGAAAACCCTGGGAGAAAACATGGCCTGGTTGCTGGAAAGGATCGGACAGCCGTAAGTCTCCCCTGCCCAGGCAGACAATGGCCCATTCCCACCATTGAAAATGGGCCATTCCATCGCCGCCTTCCCGATAAAACTCAGCCCGGACGCTTCCCGTCCCGGGACCGCCATTCAACGGCCAGAAAGGCCAGGGCAAAAACAGCCCCTCCGTAGATCAGAATCTGGGACATCAGGGAGTGGAACTCATACTGGGCATGGCCGATAAAAGTGAGGTGGAGGGCACCGTGGAACACGAAAAAAAGGCTGATCCAGGCCTTGGCCCGGGTACGGACCTTGGGGTGGGGGTTGGCAATGAGGTAAAGCATGAGGGCAAAGAGGGGAATATGGGCCAGGATAAACACGTGGTATCCCGTACCGTCTGGCAGCCAGGCCGTCAGGGGGAGAACCCGCCATTCATGGCTGGCCACGGCGTCCAGCTCATGGGTCATGAAAAAGCCCATGGCCAGGTAAAAAAGCATTGATCTCATCTTCTCCATCCTTTCTCCAAAATCCCGAAGACGGAATCCTGAATCATTCAAGTTTAATGACCTGATCCTTACCCGGGGAGGCCCATTCGTGGAGAAGATCTTCCAAATAGGTTTCCAATTCGTGGTCCGGGACATGGGAGGGGATCAGCACCTCGTGGAGGAGGCGTCGTTTTCCGTCCTGTCCCAGAAGGTAGACCTGCCAACGGTGGTTCATCCGTTGGATATCCATGGTTCTGCCAAATACCTGAAAGCGCATGCAATGGGTCCTTTCTCATTCATCCCCGGGTGAAAATCCGGTACTTCAATGGGTAAAACCGGACCACTCTTCTGTCAAGGAAATTCCCTTTATTTTCCAGTCTTTAATTTAAAAACAGGGAACCGGGAACGGACATAAAAAAAGGGGGGAAGCCCAACGGCCTCCCCCCCCCTTTACATATATGGTAAAACCATGTCGGATCAGTGCTTGAAGCTGCGCTGTCCCGTGTAAACCATGGTGGCATCGTTTTCGTTGCAGGCGTCGATGGACTGGTAGTCGTTGAGGGAACCGCCGGGCTGAACCACGGCTTTCACACCCTCTCGCAGGCCCACGTCAATGCCGTCCCGGAAGGGGAAGAAGGCGTCGGAAACCATGGATGCGCCCTGGAGTCCGCCGTTGACGGCGGCCACGTCTGCATTGATTTCCGCTTTCTTGTCCGCGTCGGTGAGGTCGGCAAAACCGATGCCGTGGCGTTCAAAGGCATAGCGGTCGGCCAATTTGCGATAGGCTTTGTCCACGGCGATTTCCGCCACACCCACCCGGTCCTGTTCCCCGGTGCCGATGCCCACGGTGACGTTGTCTTTCACGTAGATCTCAGAGTTGGAGGTGATGCCGGATTCAACCAGCCAGCCAAAAAGCATGTCCTGGTATTCCTGTTCCGTGGGTTTCCGGTTCACGGTGTAGGTTTCTCCCTTGTATTCCGTGGAGGCCAGGGTGAGCCCTTCCTGGGTCAGGGTTTCGGGCACAAAGGACCACTGGGCCACCAGGCCGCCGTCCATGAGGCTTTTGAAATCCACCACCCGTTCGCCGATGAAGTTCTGGAGGCGATCCATGGCATTGATGCGGATCACCCGCAGGTTCTTTCTCCGGCCCAGGATGTCCACAACCCCGTCTTCAAATTCCGGCGCCACAACCACCTCGGCGTACTGGTCGGCAATGGCTTCGGCCGTGGCCTTGTCCACGGCTTTATTCAGGGCGATACACCCGCCGAATGCAGCCACGCGATCGGCCATGTAGGCTTTCTGGTAAGCCTCTTCCAGGCTGTCGGCCCGGGCCGCTCCGCAGGGGTTGTTATGTTTTACGATGACGGCGCAGGGGGTGTCGGTGAAGTAGCGCAGGATGTTCAGGGAGTTGTCCGCATCGGTGAGGTTGGTTTTACCGGGGTGCTTGCCCGACTGGAGCAGCTCGATGTCGGAAACCAGATATTTACCCGGGGCAATGGTCTTGGCATCCCCCAAAGCGAGATTTCCATTCACCAGCCGGTAAAGGGCGGCTTCCTGGCCCGGGTTTTCCCCGTAGCGCAGCCCCTTCTGTACCCCGTCGATGACCCAGGAGACCTTTTCATAGA
>JAKSBM010000470.1 GCA_022361135.1 Desulfobacterales bacterium
CAGCCCAGGTGGGTGACCATGATCCCTGCCAGGGTCGGGCCTGCAGAGAGCCCCACGTAGACGGCCCCCACGATGAATCCCATGGCCCTGCCCCGCCGCTCTGCCGGGAAAACCGAGGAGAGGATGGCCACGCTATTGGCCGTGATCATGGCGGCCCCGCTCCCCTGGATGAATCTGAAAAAGATGAAAAGCCCCATGGAGGGGGCCAGGCCCAGGATCAGGGTGGCCGCCGTAAAAATCCCCGTCCCCAGGATAAATATTTTTTTCCGACCGTGGATGTCCGCCAGCCGCCCCGCCGGGAGGAGGATCAGGGCAAAGGCAAGGATGAAGAGCATTTCCACCAGCCCCAGCTCCATGGCACCGGCATTGAATTCCGCCCCAATGGCGGGCAGGGCCACCCCCACCGCCGACATCATGAAGGGGGTGAGGAATTGAACCGCAGAGACCACAAAGAGGATGACACCGGTGGATTGTTTTTTCATTCTTTGATCCCCCCCTTGGCCTCCAGGCCATTGGCCATGATTCTGTCCAGAAAAGTGAGCACCGTCCTTTTTTCTTTTTCCGAGAAATCCGACACCAGGGATTGGGAGGCTTCCTTTAGGACGAAGATTAATTTGTCTTCATGCTCCCTGGCCTTTTGGCTGGGGAAGACAAGTTTTTGCCGGCGGTTTTTCGGGTTAACCTTCCTGTGGATCCACCCATTTTTTTCCAATTGCTCCAGGGTCCGGGCCGTGGCCGCCGGATCAATGACCAGGGTCTGTGACAGCTCCTGCTGGGTCATGGGGGTGTCCTGGTGGAGGAGTTCCATGAGAAAGGGAATCTGGGCCTGGGTCAGGCCGAAGGTTTTGAGGCCCTCGTGGGCCAGGGCCCGGTCGATGCGGTGGATCATGGCGAAACGATAGCCAAAGGAGGTTGCCCTCGCAGTTAAATGGGTCATGGGGGATCCCTGAAATTATATTATTGATATGTCCATTATTGATAAGTCAATAATATAAAAAGCATCCATCAACCGTCAAGGTTTGGGGCTGAAATTAATCATATTGTTTTGAACGGATCTCGATATCCCGGCATTTTTGATCCACCTGGTGGAGGATCTACCGGGTAAACCAGTTCATCACCCGGGCACCCACACGGATGAGAAGGGGATCCTGTCCATTGGATTCCATGGGCATTTCGCATTTGGGGCCGTAGAGCTTTTCCATCATCTTCATCACCTCCCTGCGGATCATGCCCCTGAAGGGGACCCGGGCGATCATGCCGTACATGGCGGCATTTCCCCGGATGGCCCGTTGGGGATGGGCCCTAACCTCTTCCACGGCCCAGGCCAGGTCGGAAAGGTAGGTGTCGGCCGAGGCTTCGTGGGCCGGGGTGACCATGGCATGGAGGCCTTCTGGCTTCTGGATTCTATCGATGTGCCAGCCCCGTTCCTCCATGAGGTCCCCCACGGCAAAGATGTTGACCTTGGGATCGGTGGCGTAGAAGCCGAAGAGGCTGGCCTTGGGCCGGCCCATGATGTCCAGGCCGTCAATGGCCCGGATGCCCTTCCGAAGTTTATGGGCCACGGCCAGGGTCCGGCGGACCAGGTCCACATAGCCTTGGCGGCCCATGGCCTGGGTGGCGGCCCAGGCGGCGGCAATGGGGCCGCCGGGCCGGGTGCCCAAAAGGGCGGGGGAGGCAAAGACACCGCCGGGCCAGTCCTGGTGGATGAAGAATTGGTGCTTGAGAAAGTCCATGTCCCGGTAGAGGAGGACCGAGGCCCCCTTGGCGGCGAATCCGTATTTGTGGATGTCCGCAGACATGGAGGTGACGCCTGCCACCCGGAAGTCAAAGGGGGGCAGGGTGCAGCCCAGATCGGCCATGAAGGGGAGGACAAAGCCCCCCACGCAGGCATCCACGTGGAGGGGGATTTGGTGCTCCTGTGCAATGGCCCCCAGCTCTTCAATGGGGTCGATGATTCCGTGGGGGTAGTCCGGGGCCGAGGCAATGATCATGGCGGTGTGGCGGTTGATCCTTTTTTTCACCGCCTCCACATCCATGTGGAATCCGGAATCCAGGGGGACAAAGACCGGTTTCACCTTAAAGTATTTGGCCGCCTTGATCCAGGCCACATGGATGGATTCGGGCACGATCATTTCGGGCTGGATTTTCCTGAACCGCTTTTTGGCCAGGGCCTTTTCCCTGTAGGCCAGCACGGGCAAGAGGCAGGATTCCGTTCCCCCGGAGGTGAGGACCCCCACCACATTTTCATCCCCGTTGAGGAGGTCGGCGGTCATGCGGACCACCTCGTATTCAAAGCGTTTCAGACTTTTAAAGGCCATGGGATTGAGGCCGTTTTCGCTGAAGAAGAGGCCATGGGCCTGTTTGAGGAAATCGGTGTATTCCTCCCCCAGGTGATAGACCAGGGACCAGGTCCGGCCGTCTTTGTAGTTCACGTCCTGGCTCTGGAAGGTCTGCATTTCCTGGAGGATGTCGGCATGGGGGCGTCCGTTGGGGGGCAGGGGGGTCATGGGGGCTCCTGAACTTATCCGGTAAAGGCTTTAAACATATAGGCAAAGGTGATGCCCAGGTAATTTCCTGCGGCATAACCGATAATACCCGTGGTCAGGCCGGTGAGGATGATCTCTTTATTTTTAAGGGCGGCGGCCACCACCGGCACAAAGGGCGGGGAGCAGATGGCCGACACCGAGGTGATGATAAAGGTATCCGTATCAATGTCCAGCAATTTGCAAAAAAGGGCGTGGAGGACAAAGGTGCCGCCGATGCAGAGGATGAGATAGCCCAGAAGCCAGGGGTTGGGGTTGACCAGATCCTGGACCCGGGCCATGGAGCCCACCACCAGGCAGAAGCAGAGAATCAGGTACATGCCGGCCTGGAAGGTCTTGGGGATGGTGCGGATACGGGGGACAAAGGAGGCGCCGATGCCCAGGGAGGTGATGAGCAGGATGACGGCGGCGGTGGTGTAATGGGCCGGGGCCAGTTTGGCCAGGGCCAGGGAGACGGCCAAAATGATCCCGGACAGGACAAGGGCCATAAGGATCCCCTTGATGTGGGAGCGGGTCAGTATTTGGGAAAAGGAATCCACCTCTTCGGTCTCCATGGCCTCCTCCCCACCGATCTTCACCCGGGCCGGCACATGGGGGGCCAAAAATTTGCCAATGACCCGCTGGGCCAGGGTGAGGCAGAAGACCAGGTAGAAAAGGGAGACGATGATGTCATAGGTGTGCAGGGTGATATAGGTGGCGGGGTCGACGTCCAGGGCCGTGCGGATGGCGGCCATGTTGGGGGTGCCCCCGGTGTAGACCCCGATGGTGAGCCCGGCCAGCTTCCATGCCCCGGGGAGGTGGTCGGCAAAAAGAACCGCCCCCAGGCCGGACATGGCCGTGATCATGGCAAAGGCCAGGGCCATGGAGAGCATGGCCTTGCCCGCGGTGCGGTACCAGGATTTCACATCCATGGAAAAGAGGAGCAAAGGAAGGGCCAGGGCCACAAAGGCGGAGCTCAGGTCGTTCTGGAGGGCGC
>JAKSBM010000691.1 GCA_022361135.1 Desulfobacterales bacterium
AGGATGAGTCCACGGCGGCCAGGGAGGTGGCTTCCGAAGACAGGGGCACCTCGCCGATCACCTCACCGGTGGAGGGGTTGTACAGGGGGGCGTATTCCACCCCGGTTTCTTCCTGCCACCGGCCGTCGATAAAATTCTTAACACGTGTAAATTCCATTGATCCAACTCCTTATTCTTCCGGGTGCCGGGCACCCGCTGTCCATGGGGAAAACCCGGGTGTGATATATCTATATCCGCATTCCCCGGAATCTCCCTCCATCCCGCCAACGATCAGACAGCCCTGTAAGTGGTCACAATTCAATGCCATTCCCACCATTCCCCGATTAAACCCATCCGGAGCAACCTGTCTGATATATCAGTCAATGCCCAAACTGATATATCAGACCCCATTCCTTGTCAATCTATTTTCAATATGATTTATACCTTCCTCCCTCAAAAAGAAGGTGATTTGCCATAAATTCAACCCCGTTCCTTAAAATCCCCCCTTCCCCTGCACCAGGGATGACTTGAGAACCAAACCCTGTCGTGATATATCAGGCAAAAGAACAAAGGCCCGGGACAGGATGCCACGGGCGTGGAGACATGGAGAGAGGAATATGGACACCAAAAAACAATCCCTGAGGGAACAGGTCTACACCCACTTCTGCCGCTTGATGAAGCAGGGGGAGCTGGCCCCGGGCACCTTCATCAACCAGGGGGAAATCTGCGACAGCCTAAAAATCAGCAAGGCCCCCCTGCGGGACGCCCTGATCCAGATGGAAACCGAAGGTTTTGTCACCATCTACCCCCGGCGGGGGGTGATGATCAATGCCATCACCCTGGTCGAAGTGAACCAGGCCTACCAGATCATCGGTGCTCTGGAGTCCGCTGCCCTGGGCCAGGCCTTCCCCACCCTGGGCCCGGACCAGATCCGGGAAATGGAGGCCCTCAACACCCAACTCCTGGACACCCTGGAGCAGGGGGAGTTTGAAGAATATTACGACCTCAACAACCAACTCCACAACGTCTTCATCGACCGGGCCCGGGCCCCCCGGCTC
>JAKSBM010000534.1 GCA_022361135.1 Desulfobacterales bacterium
CCTCACCGGAGTTCGTTGCCGACCTGCCCCTGGGCCAGATCCCGGACCGCAAGGACTTTGGCCGCTTCCTGGGCCGTGACACCCGACGCATGGGGGCATGGAACCAGACCACGGACCAATGCAAACGGCTGGGGGACATCTTCATGTACGCCGCAGAAACCGGAGCCATCCGGGACTGGGTCCGTCCCCTGGCCTGACAAATTCACCCCGAAAAATCTCCAGGCTGGGCAAGGGCAACCAAAAAATGATATGATGACAATCATGTCCTTGGTGCCCTGTTGCCTGCCCATTCCTCCCCCATCGGCGCCTGGAAAAAATCATATATCCTTAATTATTTCGCACCGTGGAAAAAAACATAATTCCATACATTATTTTGTTCACATGGTCGGCACCGGCCCTGGGGAGGCGTTTGTGATCCTGATCTACGACCCCCTTTGCCGGGGGTTGAGCCATGTTCATTTCAATGCCGCCCTGGTCACCATGACCGTCCGGGCCCATGCCGGGGTCCCCGTGGCTTTCATGGGGGAGGAAAGCCATGTCCAAGGGCTGGCCGCCCAATTGGATGGAGAGACCGCCCGGGCCGTCCAATGGATTTCCCTGGATCCTTCGGGCCTCCAGGGCAGCCGGGCCCAGCTCCGCCAGCTCATCCCCCGGGCCCCCCGGGCCGACCTTTTGATCATGGCTTCGGTGGATGCGGAATTCCTCATCTTTCTCAAGCTCTACCTGGCCCTGCGGCCCCGCCCCTGCCTGGCCGTCCTCCACAGCCGCCTGGCCCGGATCCAGGGCTGGCGTTCCCGCAACCCCCTGGTCCGCATGCGGGACATGAAAAGCGCCCTCCAGCTGAAACTCCCCCGCACCGGCCTCCACTACCTGGTCCTTGAAGAAACCATTGCCAAACGCCTGGACCAGATCCTCCCCAAGCTTCCCCACCCGGTTTCCGTACTGGAGCATCCCTTGTCTTGGACCAGCTCCATCCAGGGGCCGGATCGCCTTTCCCTACCCCTGAAAATCGGCTTCCTGGGCATTGCCACCCCGGACAAAGGATTTGGGGATTTCCTCCACATGGCCCGGGCCATCAAAAAACTGGGATCCGTCCCCGTGGAATTCCACGCCATCGGCAGCCTGCCCCAGGGCTTCCCGGAGCTGGACCTTTCCGCCCTGGACCGAATTCCAGCCCAAAGGAAGCTCAACCACGACCAATACACCCGGGCCATGGCTGAAATGCACTACATCTGCCTCCCCTACAACACCGAGGTCTACGCCCTCTCTGCCAGCGGGGTCCTCCTGGATGCCGTGGCCGCCAACATCCCCCCCATCGCCTTCCCCCTGGTCATCATCACCGACCTGGAACACCGGTACGGCCCCCTGGCCCACCTCTATTCCTCACCCGAGGAAATGGCCCAGGGCATCATCCAGCTGGCCACCCACCCCGACGACCCAGCCTACCAAAAACGCAAAACCACCCTGACCCGCATCGCCAAAGACCGCCAAATGGAAACCCAAATCCAGGTCATGACCCAATTAACCCAAACCCTTTTGTAATCCGCCCCACCATCCAACCGAGGTTACTTTCTTGGCCCTGGGCATCCCCCCCTAAGCGGTTTCAAAAATTTAAAACCCCACAAATCGTCCCTGATGCCCCACGCCATGGAATTCAAACTATTGATTGAACCCCACCGACGATGAATGAGCTCTGAATTTTGGCTTTAGATTTGGATATGATCTGATTCGGCAAGGCAGAAGGCAGCCCTTTCCCAATGAATCGACTTGATCCAACATCCAAATTTTGAGCATGGAAAAGCCTAAAAAATGGGAAGGGTTTAAGGCTAAAGAGGTAGGAAAATAGAAAGGATGGAAAAATGAAATATAAAACCATGAAGCACCGAGGCAAAACCCGTGGCGGGCCGGGGCAGCCCCTCCTGC
>JAKSBM010000137.1 GCA_022361135.1 Desulfobacterales bacterium
GGATGGTGGTCCCGTCGCTGCGGAACACTCCGTCCTCGAAAATAACCTTCACCCCTTTGCCCGGAACCACCGTATCCATGTGACCGGAAAGGAAAATGGGCTCGGCATCGCAATTGCCCTTAAACCGGGCCACCAGATTGGAACAATTTCCTCCAATGGCATCGCCAGCCTGGTCATAGCGGACCTCCCCCCCCATCTGGGTGAGAATTTCTTCAAGGCGCGCTGCAACCGCAGCCTCGTCCAGGGATTCTGAATCGATCTGGGCCAACTCGGTGAAAAGGTCGCCCATTCGCTGAATATTTATCATGGTTTGCACCTGTTATTTTATGGTTTAAAACATTCCTTTATACTAAACTTCCCCACCCATTGCCATAGGATAAAAACTATTTTCCCCATTCCCAACCCGGGAAAAAGTGATTGACAAAAAAAAGCCCTTCGGTATACTTAAGCACTTTCTAAACGGAGGCGCGCGGCTCACTGGTGGGGCCCTTGGACTTCAAATCCAATGTGAGGCGCTAGAACCGTCTCGGGTGGGTTCGATTCCCATGCGCCTCCGCCATTTTTCCTAAAAAAATTCCGACATTTACTTCCCAGGATGCCCAGATCCATCGGCCCAATGTTTAATTTAACGCACCCCTATTTTCTATATTATTAATTTCGACCTACGCCCACTTTCGTTTAATCCCTAAGCGGTTCATTTTAGAATAAAGTGTTTGTGGATTAAGGTCCAACAACAAGGCGGCCCCCCCGTTCCCGCTCACCTTCCAATTGCAACGCTTCAACGCCTTGAGGATATGCGATCTTTCCATCTCCTGAAAGGTTTGAATGGTCCCAGGCAGCTGGAGATCTGTATTGGGCAAATCCAATTGTGAAAAATGCAATTGTTTAGACTTACATGAAATGACAGCCCGTTCAATGACATGTTTAAGTTCCCTTACATTCCCCGGCCAGTGGTACCTCATTAATTGCTTCATCCCCTTTTTTGAAATTTTATCAATCTGCTTATTAAACTTTTTATTGAATAAACTTACAAAATGATTCACCAGGATGGGAATATCCTCTATGCGCTCCCGCAGGGGAGGCACGTCAATGGGATAAACATTTATTCTATAAAAAAGGTCTGACCTGAATTTTCCTTTTTTGACCAATTGATCCAATGGCTGGTTACATGCCGTGATGAGGCGAAAACCCGATTGGATTGTCAGGGATCCCCCCACCCGCTCAAAGGATTTCTCCTCTAAGACTCGCAACAAACCAGCTTGGGTATCCTTGGATAACGAATTTATCTCATCCAAAAACAAGGATCCTTTATTGGCCAACTCAAACCGGCCCTTTCGGGACTGCACGGCATCGGTAAATGCCCCTTTTTCATGGCCAAACAATTCGCTTGGGACAAGATTATCACTTAAGGAAGCAATGCTGACGGATATGAAGGGCCCTGTGGAACGGTTGGAGAATCGGTGTATTGCCTTTGCAACCAATTCCTTTCCCACACCGGTTTCCCCACAAATCAAAACGGTGGCATCGGAGGGGGCAACATCCTTTATTTTGGTTATAACCTCCTGCATTGCTGGAGATTTGCCCACCATGTTCTGTTTTTCCCAAACATTGGAAAATTCATTCCTGTAAAACAGGGTTTCCGCCTCAAACTCATCCTTTAATTGGGCAATCTCTCCATATGCTTCAACATTATCCAAAGCCATGGCCAATACCGTTGAAACCAACTTAATTTCGGAAAGAACCCGTTGGGAAACGGGAGGCCCAGACAATTCCCTTTCAAGGTAGAAGCATCCCAGAATTTCTCCCCGCAACTCAATGGGGTAAACGATTTCCCACCCCGTTGCCCCCTGGGATAGGGAATCCCTATCAGGTGAATTCCCCTTGGATTGAATGATTTCTTTCCCGGTTTCCAGGACGGTTTCAATATCTTTCAAGGAGGGTTGAAAGGATTGGGTTTGAAGAATCTGGTTGGTAAGATTTCGACTGGCTGCCAGCTCTATTTGATTTTTTTGATTATAAACAAAGTATGCACCGAGGTCAGCGCCCGTCATGCGAATAATTTCATCAACCACTTGTTTAAGTAGTTCATGCTTTGAATGCAACACGCCTAACTTTCGTACGATTTCAATCAATGGGCTTATGGAAAAAATCTCGGTTTCCCTGACAACAACCCGCTTCAAATCTTTGGGAAAAAGATTGCAGTTGACGAATTTTAAGACAGCCCATGCCTTTTCTATTAATTGCTCTGCCTCGCCATTTCGCCCTTGTGTCATCAAAAGCCTTGCCATGAGAATCTGGCTATGGGCCATATCAAGTTTACTGCCGGATTGTTCCAAAATGGAGAGACTTTGAGACAGGTCCCTTTCAATTCCCCTGGGATCTTTTTTTTGCTTCACCATTTTTCTCGCCCGATAATAATATCCGATTCCCTGGAAATATGTGGTGGGCGAATGAATCATTTTGTCAATTTCTTTGTCATAGTTAACTTCAGGATGAATGAATCCCGCACTTTCCAACGTTTCGATACATTCAAAGTCAAACCGGTGTCGAAAATGGATTTTCCCAGCACGTTGGGTTTTTAAATAAGATTTATTCAAAAATTCGAGGCTGCCCTTAAACTCTGATTTGCAACAAAGCACGTAGGCTTTGGCCGAATATACGGAACTGATTAAATGATCGTTCATCCCCCCGGGGGAACGGCTCAACAAATCGTCGATAATATGCTCGGCATCATCAACACGACCGGCATCCAAAAGGGTGATGACAGACCATGCCCTTGCGTCCTTTTCCAATTTATCCAGATGCAGCTGTTCTGCCTTCCTAATTACGGCATTGATTAATCCAAGCCCCCGCATTGGTTGGCCGCATTTGCCATAGATCCAGCCCAGACAAGCGCAATGCCAAAGGGAGATTTCATCCTGGGGCAATTGTTCGAGTTTCCCCAAAAACTTTTCATAGCTTTCAATGGTTTCTCCCAAACGGCCTTGCCAATTCAGTATTTCCACCATTTTCAAGCTGATTTGTGTCAGCAGATCATCCCTCTGGGTCAGACGGACTCTCTCCGCACCTTGATTTAATAGGGCCTTTGCCTTTTCAAGTTCCCCCAATTCCTTATGGACATCTCCCGCCAGGATGAGCACTTGAATCAAACGTTCCTGATCACCCACCTGTTGAGCATATACAAGTGTTTTGTCCAAAATTGCTTTTTGATCATTTAGGTTTAAGGACTCCCCCGTTGATCCACAGAAACCGATGGCAGCATCTATGAACCCCTTCATTTCCTCTTCCGTTGGGTTCTGATTCTGAAACCCACCGACGATCAACTTCTGGTACTCCAATGCGGCATCATTGGAGCCTATTTCAGAGCAATATTGTACGGCCTTGATCAAAACGGGCAATTCCATGGAATGGATCTCCGCCGTTTGGTACAGATGGGAAACCGCCATCCAGTATTTGGGACCGGCGGGATATTCTTTTTCAAAAAAAGAAATCATTTCCCGGGCATACCGTTGAACGTCCTTTGAATCCGCCCATCGGAGGATGGCGTCGGTACTCAACGGGTCACTGAAAAAATAATGGCCCGCCCCCATGGCCTTATCCTTGGAAAATATGTTTTCCTGAATCATATTCTCGGCCAACTGAAGGACACTCAATATTGATATGTCAGCAGCGTTGCTCCACATTTCAAGGGAAACGGGCGGAGGGATTAAGGCTGCAAAAAGAATGCACTTCCTTTCGTCCCTATTCATTTCTGTCCAAATCTCACGGCTCAAAATCATGGTAATTTTCCTAACTACGCCATTGGTAAAACACGTTGACTGCATGGCGACATATCATAATTTTATAAGGAAAAATATGATTGAATTAAATGCAAACATATAAGGTAAGCCGCTTTCATCATTTGCTCATTTTTTTTCCAGATCGTCCATAAAAGTGCATCAACAAAAGACAAATCATGGAAGCGGAATTGCAAATTTCCGTTCCTCCAATGCAATTTCCACACATGGGATGGAAAATTGAGTCTGTTTAAATCATCCGAAGAAATTTGAAATGTCGTCTTAAAACATATTTTTATTAAATAAGATAAAAAATCTAAAATTATCTCACACCTCCCCGCGCGCCACACTCCATTATATTCAATAAGTTACAAACAAATCCATTCCCTGGCATATTTTTTGTTATCTAATCCCCCGTACCAAAAACCATGTGCCCATTTTCTAGCCAAATACAGATGGCACAACCCGAAATAAGGAGAGCCAAAGGAAATGATTATTATCGGTGAAAAAATAAATGGAACCAGAAAGGCAGTTGCCAAATCAATTCTGGAACGGGACAAAGATTTCATCCAAAACCTCACAAGGGAACAGGTGGAGGGGGGCAGCAGCTACCTGGATGTCAATGCGGGTACAGCGCCTGAACGGGAGCCGGACGATATGGTCTGGCTGGTGGACACCATCCAGGAGGTAACAGATCTCCCCCTCTGCCTGGACAGTGCCAACCCAAAGGCCATCGAAGCAGGGCTTGCCCACGTCAACAAAGTGCCGCTAATCAATTCTGTCAGCGGCGAAAAGCCACGAATCGATAACATCCTGCCATTGGCCCTTGAACACAAGACCGGCCTGATCCTCCTGGCCCTGGACGATGACCAGGGGATACCCGATACCTGCACCGGCCGGATGAAGATCGTGGATCATTTGGTCGGCCTGGCCCTCAATGGAGGGTTGTTGGAAGAGCAATTGTTCATTGACCCCCTTGTAACCGCCATCAGCACAGGCACGGACAATGCGACGGTCACCTACGAAACCATCAAGGCCATTAAATCGTCCTACCCCAAAGCCTATGTCACCTGCGGATTAAGCAATATCTCCTTTGGCATGCCCCTCAGAAGCCTTATCAATAAACACTTCGCTACCATGGCCATCCAGGCCGGACTTGACAGCGCCATAATCAATCCAAACAACCGGGAATTGAAGGAAGCCATCATGGCTTCTGAGCTGCTCATGGGCCAGGATCGCCATTGTCTAAATTTTAACCGTGCATACAGAGCAAATACCATCGGACCTGTGAACGCATAGAAAAAACCGGGACAACGTCCCATTAATACGGAGGAAAAATGAAAGAACTGATTGATGCAATGGCCGACATGCAAGAAGAAAAACTTCTTCAACTGACAAAGGAATATCTGGATGAAGGTAAAAATCCCGTTGATATATTCAAGGCCTACCAAATCGCCATGGAAGAAGTTGGATCCAGATTCGAAAAAGGCGTTTATTTTATACCGGAGCTCATTCTATCCGGGGAAATGATGGGAGCAGGAGCAAAACTCATCAAGCCGTACCTGGGAAAAGATCAAAACGCCAATGAAAACAGTTGTAAGGGCAAACTGCTTCTTGCAACCATCGAAGGCGATATCCATGACATCGGAAAGGATATTTTCGGCATGCTCATGGAACTCAATGGATTTGAGGTCATGGATCTTGGGGTTGATGTCCCATCCCAAACCATTATCCAGAAGGCAAAGGAGTTCAACCCGGACATCATCGGAGTCAGTGGACTGTTGACCCTGGCATTTGACCCCATGAAAAAATTTGTGGAAGCCCTTAAGGAAGAAGGGATCCGGGATAAATTCAAGGTTCAGATTGGCGGCGCCCAGATCACGGAACAGGTGTGCGAATACATCGGGGCAGATGCCTTTGCCACCGACGCGGTAACCGGTGTGAACCAATGTAAAGCTTGGATGACAGCCTGATTTTTTCAACGGAAAAGACATCACTTCATTAAATCAAGCAAGGATATAAACATGTCTAAAATAACAGAAGTTCCCTCGGACCAGAACGATTCATATGAACTTCCTCCCCTCCCTGACAATTGGCCTGGGATGACCGGGGATGAGAAGCAAAAATATCTGACACAGGATTGGGCTTCAATTGAAAATAAATCCTTCCAGTCCGACGACATTGCGGAAAAATACCAAAAAAAGGCAAGGCGTTGGCTGGACGTCGTCGCATTAAAACAACCGGATAAAGTTCCCAATTTACCGTTCATGGGGGAGTGCATACTCAATTTTGCCGGCGTAAAATCGTCTTCCCAATTTTACGATCCCGACGCAGCGGTTCAGGCGGCCATTAAATTCCATGAAAATTTTGATTGTGATTTTTCCGTCCTTGACACCTACCCTTCCGGTAAGGCAGCAGATCTATTGGGAATGAATTATTTCCGCCTACCGGGGAGCACCTTAGACGCAGGTCTGCCCGAGGATTCGTCCATGCAGTATGTGGAGGATGAATACATGAGGGCAGACGAATATGATGAATTCATCGGTAATCCCGAAGGGTATCTCATTCGAAAATACATGCCCCGGATTTTTTCACAGACCCAAGGGCTTTCGGATATGCCCAGTTTTTTGGAATCGACGCAATTGTTTAACGCATCCATTGCCATGGCATCATTTTCCCACGGAAAGTTAAGAAACGCACTTGAAACACTGCTTGCAGCATCCGATGAAGCCGGTGCCCATTTTGGAACATACCTGTCCGGCATCGGTGAATTAACCCGACGATTCGGCGTATTGGCCCCCTACGGTGGCTGTGTTTCCGTTCCATACGATATCCTTGGGGATTCCCTCCGGGGGACGAAACAGATCATGATGGACCTTTACC
>JAKSBM010000077.1 GCA_022361135.1 Desulfobacterales bacterium
GGATTCCATGCAGCTTGTCCAGACCCTCCGCCACATGAGGGATGACGGTAAATTCCTGGGAGGGGATGATATCAAGCGCCCACCCAAGATATTTGTGGGAGCCGCTGCCAACCCCTTTGCCGATCCCTTTGAGATCCGGGTGCCGCGTCTGGCCAAAAAGATCGCCTGCGGCGCCGAATTTATCCAGACCCAGTGTATCTACAACCTGGACAAGTTCAAGGAATGGATGCGCCGGGCACGGGACCGTGGATTGACGGACAAGGCATATATCATGGCCGGCATGACCCCCATGAAATCCGTGGGCATGGCCAAGTATATGAAATCCAAGGTGCCGGGCATGGATGTCCCCGATGAAATCATCAAACGCCTGGCGGGTGTGGAAAAGGGAAAACAGGCCCAGGAAGGCATCGACATCTGTGTGGAGCACATCCAGGAACTCAAAGAAGTGGAAGGGGTTTCCGGCTTCCATGTCATGGCCATTGAATGGGAGGAAAAGGTACCTGAGATCGTTGAGCGCTCGGGCCTCTACCCCAGACCCGAGGTATAAAAAAATTAACCCTCCGTCCCCTGCAATGGCGGGGGAATCACCAGGGCCCGGTAAGGGAAATCCCTTTACCCGGGCCCTATTTTATATTAAAGGAAAAGAACTGATTATAATATCTTGTAAGATCCTAAGGAGAACCTATGGCTGTCATTGTTAAGTACATCGTTGTCAGAGACGGAGAGGAAAAAATGACATTTGCGACAAAAAAGGAAGCAGACGCCCATGATAAAATGCTGGATATTGCCGACAATGTGTTCGACTTCCTGGACGCCTCTGATTTGAAGCTGGATGAAGAACTCATGGAAAGCGTTTCCCTGCTCATGGCCCAGCGGCGGGATGAGGTGATCCCATTGCTCAAGGGAAGTAAGCCCAAGGCGGCCAAACCCAAGGACGTTGACGCCAAACCCAAGGCCAAGGCCAAATCCAAAACCACCGCCAAAGCCGCAGCCAAGGGGGGCGCCAAGAAGACCAAGGCCAAAAAGGAAGAAAAGGCGGTTTAAAATTTTGAACTTTGGCGCAATGACCTGAGAATAAAGGGTTTTGTTGGTTTCTTTCCCATATGGAAATCCAGAGACTTGCCGCCGGGTTCAAAAAAATGAACTTTTGGTCCCCGCCGGGGGACCCGGGGAAAAGGGGAAAAAAGAATTTAAATGGGTGAAATGGCTGTATACCAAGGGGTTATGAAAAAAATAGAATTTTATTTTCGAGGTGTGGCATGCCCATTGCTTTATAGATAAACAAACTAAGAGATTAGTTTTTTCATCTTTTTTTCCTTTTTCAAAAAAGCCGTCCCATAGGGGGACGGCTTTTTTGATTTATACCCACTTTAACCGGGCAGCCTCCTCCGGGCATTTCCATGGAAGGAGTGGAACCTGCCACAGCAGATCCAGGCCATGTCCTTGGCCCATCCCTTTTAAAGCCTCCCGGCCACATTGCCATGGGATTTCCGGATCAGGGTTTCAATTGTCCCAGGATTTCATCATCCTCGGGGAAGCGCCCGGTCTCCTTTTTGGAAAACAGGGTTTTTCCATCGCATTCCACCTCATATACCCCGCCGGAACCCGGAATCAATTCCGCAGGGATGTTGAGTTCTTTCTTTAATAATTCTGCCAGACCGGCAGCGCGGGGTTCGTAGTTTCACTGGTTGCAATAGGTAATGGTAACTTTCATGGATCGTCCTTTTTTCTTTGGGTCATGGTATACCCCTTTGTAACAGGGATTTTCAGGCGGATCAAATCGTAAAAACTGTGAAAAAGCCTCGACAAAGGCTTCAGAATCGTTTTAAATGCCCCAGATTGTGACGGGCAAAGGCTGGAAGTCATGGCTGATTGCCCAGGCCCCGCCACCTTGAAGACCCATACCCAGGCTGTATCGGTGGTAAATCGGCAATGCGTTCCAGGATCGAACCCGGAGAGAATGGTCTGCCCCGGTCTCCCGGGAGTGACATTGCCCTGACACCCCAATTCATATGGAGTATGGGTATGGACTTCAATCCCTGCATGAAGCATCAATTGATACGGAAAACCGTGCGGGAGTTTTCCGAAAGCGAGATCAAACCCCGGGTGGCTGAACTGGACCGGGAGTCTTCCTTCCCCGCAGACATCATGGAAAAAATGAAACCCCTGAAGTTCTTCGGCCTCCAGGTTCCCAGGGAACTGGGGGGGGCCGGACTGGACTCAATTTCCTATGCCATTGCCGTGGAGGAATTGTCCCGGGTTTCAGCTGCCCTGGGGCTCTGTGTCACCGTCCACAATAGTGTGGGCATCTATCCCATTTTAAAATTCGGCAGCCAGGAACAGATTCAAACCTTTGTACCGCCCATGGCCGCCGGTGAATCCATTGGTGCCTTCTGCCTCACCGAGGCCAATGCCGGTTCCGATGCCGGTGGTGTGGAGACCGTGGCCACCCCGACGGACCAGGGCCACCTCATCAACGGGACTAAAATCTTTGTCACCAATGGGGGAATTTGCGGTACGGTTCTGGTTTTTGCCGTGGGGGAGGGGGAGGATTCCCGGCCCAATGTGTTCATCGTGACCCGGGACATGGCGGGTTTTTCCGTGGGGGAAATCGAGGATCTTTGCGGCATGCGGGCCAACCCGGTGTCTTCCCTGTTTTTTGAGGATTGTGCGGTGTCGGATTCCCATTTGCTGGGCCGGCCGGGCCAGGGGCTCAAGGTCGGACTCACCGCCCTGGACACCGGTCGCATCGGCATTGCGGCCCAGGCCCTGGGCATTGCCCAGGCCGCCTATGAAGACAGCCTGGCCTATGCCAGGGAACGTCAGCAGTTCAATAAACCCATCTCCGCCTTCCAGACCATTCAGAATTACCTGGCCGACATGCACACCCAGATTGAAGCCTCCCGCATGCTCCTCTACCGGGCCGCTGCAGCCAAGGATAGTGGGAAACCCTTTTCCGCCGAGGCCTCCATGGCCAAGCTCCATTGTTCGGCCACGGCCCGCATGGTGACGGACCGGGCCGTACAGATCCAC
>JAKSBM010000258.1 GCA_022361135.1 Desulfobacterales bacterium
ACTCCAACGATTCCGCAGCCAGGGAAACCGTGGGTGAAATTGAAAAACTGGGCCGCAGGGGCGTGGCCGTGGCCGCGGACGTGGCCTCCTATGAAAGTGCCCAGAACATGGTGGAAGCCTGTGTGAAGGAATTGGGCGGGGTGGACATCGTGGTGAACAACGCCGGCGTCTCCAAACCCTCCATGCTGTTGAAAATGAAGGAAGCCGACTGGGATGCCATCATTGATATCCATCTCAAGGCTGCCTTTAACACCACCCAGGCCGCGGGTCGGTACATGAAGGAGCAAAAGTCCGGATCCATCATCAATGTGATTTCCACGGCCGGGATTTTCGGCACCATCGGCCAGATCAACTATGCCTCGGCCAAGGCCGGGATCATCGGTTTTTCCAAGTCCGCCTCCCGGGAGCTGGGCCGGTATGGTATCACCGTCAACGTTATCTGTCCGGGCATTACCAAGACGGAAATGACGGGAAAACTCCAGACCGATGAAAAATTGAAAAAGATCTATGAAGGCCGGATCCAGCTGGGCCGCTTTGCCGACCCCGAAGAGATTGCCCCGGCCTTTGTCTTCCTGGCCTCCCAGGATGCCTCCTATATCACGGGCCAGGTTTTGGGCGTGGACGGGGGATATATCGGATAGGAGCAGGATTCGGAGGTCCGGTGGAAAAGGCCGGGCCTGCCGCCTGTGAATGGACACCAATACAAATTCAACATATGAAGGAGATAGAAATATGAGTCTGGACTGGATGCCCCGGGACAATGAAGCCAAGGATCATGCCCTCCACCGGAATCCCCATTGGGGAACCGAAGCCCCCTGCACCGTGTACGAGAAAAAGCCCCTCACCGACCCCGACGGCAAGGTGGTGGACGGTCTCTTCACCGCATGGATCACGCTGAACAACCCCAGACAATACAACTCCTACACCACGGACATGGTCAAGGGCGTCATTGCCGGATTTGAAAATGCCTCCCTGGACCGCAGTGTGGTGGCCGTGGTCTTCACCGGCACCGGCCCCTATGCCTTCTGCACCGGGGGCAATACCAAGGAATATTCCGAATACTACTCCCGTCGCTGCGACGAATACGGCCAATACATGGAGCTGTTCAACCA
>JAKSBM010000251.1 GCA_022361135.1 Desulfobacterales bacterium
AGTGCAGGTTGGATACGGTGTATACGTTGGGGAGGTCGGCCCCGGGGATGGGCGGGGTAAAGGGGGTGGCGCAGGTGGCGATGACCAGCTTGTCATAGGGCAGGTCTTCACTCTCGCCCGTGTCCAGGTGGGCCACGGTGAGGGTTTTTTCCTTTCGGTTGATCTCCCTGGCTTCCACCCGGGGAATGATTTTGATCCCCTTGCAGTCTTGGAAAAAGGCGGGGTCACGCAGTACATGGGCCGTGGTTGAGCACAGGCCTTCCAGGTCGTTGACGTCGCCGCCCACATAGTAGGGGATTCCGCATCCACCGTAGGAAATCAGATTGTCCCGGTCGATGACGGTGATCTCCGCGTCCGGGTCGAGACGACGGAGGCGGCAAGCCACCTTGGGACCCAATGCAACAGCACCAATAATCAGGATACGTGTTGCCATTTTATGTCCTCCCGTCACCCGGACCCGGGCCGTTCTGGGCCAATTGCGAAGAGCGATCCGGGTGGCGTTGTGCAAATATAGGTATAATATTAAAGGCCTGAATCCTGTTTTGAATTCAGGCGTTCCAGGGCATTAAGATATGCCATTTCACCGTTTTTTCAATCATTTTGTGAAGATTTTTTTCCAGGGGGAAGGGCCGAGGTAGGGGAAGGGAAAAGCCGGGGGCTGAGCCATTGCCAGCCCCCGGCCATTATTTGCATTATAGGTTTTTCAGATACCGTTCCCAGAACCGGTGCTGGCGGGTGTATTCCTCGCTGAGTTTACGGGACTGGGCCGCCTCCTGGAAATGGGCATCGATCATTTGTCCCTGTTGCCGGATGATTCCGCCCAGGTTGCCGATGGCCCGGGCAATGCGGGCCTGGGATTTTTTGAAATCCTTGTAAAAATCCTTGAACTCCTCGGATTCCAGATAGCGCAGGGTGGCTTCTTCCTCCTGGAATTCGTTCTGGAGCAAATCATTCATCCGATTGATGACCAGGTAATAGCCGTCCCGCATGGATCGTTTTTCAATGTCCCTCATTTGCCGTTCCATGCGCTTGGATTTGATGAGCAGGGCCCGGGCATTTTTTTCGGAATTGCTCAGCCAGCCCGTGTATTTCTTCTTTTCCAGGGCATAGGCCCGTTCCTGGGCTTCCTTGGCCAGGTCGGCACAGGGATAGGCGATGACAAAGTCATTGTAG
>JAKSBM010000479.1 GCA_022361135.1 Desulfobacterales bacterium
AAAAGCTTTTCAATGGCATCCTGGATGGTTGAATCGTCAAACTCTTTCTTCTTCAGGTAGGTTGCCACCTCCTGCACGCTTCTTTCCCGGTGGGAAAGATAGCCCGATGCCTTATTCAATGCCTTTTCAAGGCCCGGATCTTCCGGATCGAACAATCCCATCTCAGTTCATCCTTTTCCATGCCAGGGTCATGCGTACTGCGGCTTGACCCGTGTCCTGGTTGGTGATGATATGGCGGGTTTCCGCCCCTTGAACCGTCTCCTTTATTTCCACTTCGGAGGTCATTCCATTCCGGTAAAAGGAGGGTTTCAAATAGGAGATGGTCAATTCCACGGGCAGAAATTTACCAAGGAAAGCCAGGGGCAGGGGGGTCAGGGCCCAGGTGACGTATGCGGTATTGTTCACATGCTGGTTCATGTCCAACTCCCTGGCTTGCACCTTAAAATGGTGTTGAAATTGGGGGGCCAGGGACTTGTGGTCGTTGGGCCAGAATTGGGGTTCCATCTCTGGTTTTCCTGCCATGCGCTCCCGGGGCAGGTATTTGTTCAATCGCACGGGTTTGCCGGATTGGGAATTGATGAGATTCCAGAAGGCGATGCCCTGGATCAAACTGTCACCCTGGGAATTTTCCACCTGGAGATATCGAAGTTCGTATAGATTTTTCCAGGGCAGACGCCAGGTTTTCAATGTCAATGGATCGGGCCAGGATGGAATGGTTTTGAAATAAATCTGGTACCGGGACACCACCCATTGGACCTGTGAAGGCGCCAATTGAAGGCCGGAGCATTTCAGTATGTAGCTGTGTTCGGATGCCGCATCCTGAAATAGGCGAACGAGGCGGTCCGGGCGTAATCTTCCCGATGGACCCACGGCGGAGTAGGGAAGGGCAAAGGTCTGTTTAAAGCAGTCTGGAGGCGGCGTGTCGGGAAACAATGGCGTATCCATGGATTTACCTCGGTTAAAAGGTTTCTTTTATAATGCGTCCGGGAGCGTTCAAAATATCCTCCACCATTTTCAGGATACCTGCTCCCACGGCTTCGGGGTGAAGGGGGCTGATGGTCGGGTCGGAGATACTCCCGCCGATGTGGGCGGGGAAGGAGACCAGTCTATCGTTTAACAAGGTGCTGATGATGGGGATTTTTTGGATAATGGTATCAATGGTTTTCAATGGGGCCACCAGGCTGTTTAGATCAAGGCTGTCCCGAAAGGGGGAGATGGTTCCATCGAAGAAGATGGCCATGTTTTCCGCATCAATAACAGCCTTGTCCAGTTCAACCACCCCTTTTTTAATTTCCCCTTCCAAAAGAATGGTCGTATAGGCAAACCCCTTCTGCCTGAGATCCGGAACATTGAGAAGGTTTAAGACGGACAGCAGCCGTGACAGCAGGGTCATTTTATAGATTCGGCCGTTTGAACCCTGGTACTTCACCCGGCCATTGAGTGCATCGAAAATCTGATCCTGGGGGCCCTGGCCTTTCACATTGCAGGAAAATTCATATTCACCATCGATGAGTTTGGATTCCGGGCTCAGGCAGGCGTTGAGTTTTTCCACCCTGGATTTGGGCTGGGATACCATATCTATATTCACCCCAAGGTGCTGTTCCCCTTTGACCGGAAAGAAATTCAGGCTTCCTTTGATATCCAGCCCACAGAGGTTCATCCTTTCGATGCGGAGCTCGGTTTTACGATCGGAAAAGTGCATCTTGCCCTTGAGTTCCGTATAGGTTTTCCCTTTGAATTTTAGGCCGTGGGCCTGGACATGTACGGTTTTTTTATTGAACAGGGGTTGAAATTGAATGGCCTTTTTCTTGGTGCTCTCGGAGATGGGCTCCTGGGGTTCCTCGTCCAATATCTCATCCAGATCCACTAGGCCGGCGTCCATCCGGATATCCCCATTTTTTTGGGTATGGATTTTGACCGAACGGTTTCCGGTGAATTTCTTTAATTTTTTGTCCAGATGGCTGCCTGGAACCAGGAGCTTTTCCATGCTCAGGCTGTCCAAGTGACCCTGGAATTGAAAGCGGGGCTTTCTAGGGTCGGTATCGATGCGAAGCTTTGCCCGGCTCAAGGTACCGTCAGCGATGGTTATTTTCCGGGGCATCATTCTGTGAATTTCATTGCCCTTGAGGTTGAGATCAAGCCGGACTCCGGAAGGAAACCCAAATACGCCCTGGAGCTGTGCCCGGTTCGGGGCCATGAGGATCTTTGCCTGGGACAGGGCCAGGGGCATGGGAATACTGTCACTTTGGGAGCGGGGTATGTGAGGTTGGGTCCATAGCAGATCCTTCACCAATCCCTGAATATTTTCCATGAAAAAGCGGGTGTTGGTAAATTCAAAATCGGCAAAGAGTTTTTTCAGGGTCTCCGGGCCATTGGAAAGGTCCGTGGTCAGATTGAGGCAATTCCCCTTTATGGAGAATCGCCATTTTCTGGGATCCATGGCATCCCCCTCCAGGGTGAGGGGGGAAACCAAAAGGTCGCCATGGGCATCGGTCACGGGAAGGAGCAGGGTCTTTATATCCGGATTGGACTGGGCCCAGGGAAGGAAATCCTGGACCCGGCATCTGATTTTCTCCGCCTTCAGTTTAAATGGGGACTGGTCCGTGAAACGGATTTCTCCGGTGAGGCCGGAGACGGGGTTACCATTGATGTGTCCGGCAAAGTCCTTGAGTTTTAAAAAATTATCCTTGAGATAAAAAACGCCCTTGTCCACCACCAGGGGGTATGGGACCCGGTTGTAGGATATCTCACCCTTGAATACAGGTGCATTGACAATGACTTCAAGGTCGGTTTGGGTTTCCATATTCAGAACCAGGGAGGCCTGGACCGTCCCGTTGGCCGCATCAATGCGGGCCAGTTCCCTGGCCAGTTCGCTTTGGGGCAGGACCCGGATCAGGGCGTCGGGCAGGGTGGCCAGGTCGGCCTGGATATCAAATTTTCCATAAAAGGGAACATCGACATGGTTGACAATGTCAATGTCCAACTTCTCCGTGGCAATGCGGCTTTGGCCCACCCGTCCGTCACTGACCCGTATTTTTAAAACCCCGTCCTCCATGGTGGCAGATCCATGGACATCCTGGGCCGTGAGCTCGGTGTTGGGGATTTTGACGCTGGCCTTTTCAACTGTCCCGGTAATGACCATTTTCCCCGGATCCCAGAGGTCGTTAAAATCCCTGCCCGAAAATCCGACGCTGACATTGCGGGCCGTGCCCGCTCTGAGAATATCGAAGAGGTGCTGAACCACATTGACCCATCCGGCAAATTTTAGACTGGCATCACGTCCCTGGGCCAGATTCACCCGTTTGCCCAGGAAGGTGATTTCGGTCTTCTTTCCGGGAATCCTTGTAAAGTCCATCCCCACCACGGCATCGGGGTAATTCAGTGCCGTGGGCAAAAGGGAAATCTCCTGGCGCTCCTTGGCCAGGGTGACATTTAACCGGAGTTCCGGGGTTGAGACGGGGCGGGGAAAGGGCGCCGATGAAATCATTTCCGCGCTTTGAAGGCGCAGGTTGGTCTTCAGGGTACCCTTGCTGTCCAGCCGCATGATCACCTGGGCCTTTTGTGCGGTAACGCCTCCAATGGGCAATATTTCGGGAAAGGTATCCGGGGGCAGGGTTTCCTGGGTCAGATCCAGTTCATTTAATGCGGCATTTAAAAGCAATTGTTCGTTTTCCCGATAG
>JAKSBM010000989.1 GCA_022361135.1 Desulfobacterales bacterium
ATTTGTTTAGCAGGATCAACAGGGCAATGCCTTTGGCAATCATTGCGTTTTGTTATCGGCTCAACGGAGATTTATTTTTTTTATTCATAAGGATGATTTGAAATGATCAGAGATTTAAAAAGAGTAAGAAATATCGGTATCAGCGCCCATATTGATTCCGGCAAAACAACGCTGACCGAACGGATTCTTTTTTATACAGACAGAATCCATAAGATCAACGAAGTCCGTGGTAAGGACGGCGCCGGAGCCATCATGGACTCCATGGAACTTGAAAAGGAACGTGGGATCACCATTGCCTCGGCTGCCACCCACTGTACTTGGAACGACCACACCGTCAACATCATCGACACCCCGGGCCACGTTGACTTTACCGTTGAGGTTGAACGTTCCCTGCGTGTTCTGGACGGTGTTGTTCTCATCCTTTGCTCCGTTGCCGGTGTACAATCCCAGTCCATCACAGTTGACCAGCAGATGAAACGCTATGAAGTTCCCTGCATTGCCTTTGTCAACAAATGTGACAGATCAGGCGCCAACCCCCTCAAGGTTGCCGGTCAGCTCAAGGACAAGCTGGGTCACAATTCCGTTATGATGCAGCTCCCCATCGGCCTGGAAGACCGCCACGAAGGTCTTGTGGACCTGGTCACCATGAAAGCCTATTACTTCGAAGGCGACAACGGTGAAAACATGGTGGAAGCGGAAATTCCCGCTGACATGCTGGAAGAAGCTGAAGCTGCCCGGGAAGAAATGATCGATGCCGTATCCCTCTTCTCCGAAGAACTCACCGACGCCATTCTGGAAGAAGCGGAACTTTCCGTGGAACTGATCCAGGATGCGGTAAGAAAGGGTACCATCGCCCGTGAAATGACCCCGGTTTTCCTGGGTTCCGCATACAAAAACAAAGCGGTTCAGCCCTTGTTGAATGCGGTCATCGACTACCTTCCCGCCCCCACTGATATCGAAAATGAAGCCATTGATCTGGACAAAGAGGAAGAAAGTGTTATTCTTGATAGCGACTTTGATAAGCCCACCGTTGCTCTGGCCTTCAAACTGGAAGACGGTCAATATGGTCAGCTGACCTATATTCGGGTTTATCAGGGATGTATCAACAAAGGAGACACCTTGATTAACAGCCGTGACGGTAAAAAAATCAAAGCGGGCCGCCTCATCCGGATGCACTCTTCCCAGATGGAGGACGTGGAAAGTATTCCCGCAGGGCACATCGGCGCCATGTTCGGCGTTGACTGCGCCTCCGGTGACACCTTTGTTGATCCCAGCGTTAACTACTCCATGATTGCCATGCATGTTATGGAACCGGTTATCTCCCTGTCCATTGTTCCCAAGGACAACAAAGCCCAGATCAACATGTCCAAAGCCCTCAACCGTTTCACCAAAGAGGACCCCACATTCAAGACCTACGTGGACCACGAAACCGGTGACACCGTTATCCAGGGCATGGGCGAACTCCACCTGGAAGTTTACGTGGAACGTATGAAGCGTGAATACAAGGCTGAAGTGACCACTGGTAAACCCCGCGTTGCCTACCGTGAGACCATCACCAAAAAAGCACCCTTCAACTACACCCACAAGAAACAGACCGGTGGTTCCGGTCAGTTCGGTCGCGTTGCCGGCTTTATGGAACCCACTGAAGAAGATTTTGAATTCGTTAACAAAATCACCGGTGGCCGCATCCCGACCAACTATATTCCGGCCTGTGAAAAGGGCTTTGCCGGATGTATGGAAAAGGGACCCAAACTCGAGTTCCCGGTTACCAACATCAAGGTTACCCTTGAAGACGGTGCCTTCCATGCGGTCGACTCCTCTGACATGGCCTTCCAGGCTGCTGCACGCGGTGGTTTCCTGGAAGCCTACGCCAAGGCCAAACCGGTAATCATGGAACCCATCATGAAGGTG
>JAKSBM010000733.1 GCA_022361135.1 Desulfobacterales bacterium
ATGTGGCGGATCCCCATTGCGGGATTGATTTTACCCTGGGATTCTACCGGGATCTTTTCACCGGGTTGCAACGAATTACCCGTCCCGCAGCTTTCCGGAACACCCCGGATGATTTGCCCCTGCTTTGCTTTGCCGGTGATGAGGATCCCGTGGGAGAAAGGGGGGCGGGGGTCCGACGGGCTGCCCAATGTTACGAAAGACACGGCAACCGGGATGTGACCTTGAAATTATATCCCAAGGGCCGCCACGAAATGGTGGGGGAAATTGAAAAAGAGGATGTCTTTTCCCATATTTCCCAATGGATTCTGGCCCGGCTCTGAGTTCTGGAGTTGGATTTTTGGGCAAGGGGAGAACTATTCCATGGAAAATCGTTTTTCCCATTCGCTTCGCATGATGATCCGGTTGTCCAGGATACGGTCTGTGAAGAGGATGCCGTCCAGGTGATCGATTTCGTGTTGGAAAAGTTCGGCCAAGTCTCCGGTAAAGGTTTCATCCATGGCTTTTCCCTCCGGGGTGCGCCAATTGATATCCACGGTGCAATGGCGGAGGGTGTTGCCGAAAAAGGCTGCATCCGCACTGAAACAGCTGTCCCATACTTCAAAGGTTTCCCTGCTTTTTCCTCGGATTTCCGGGTTCACCATGGTGATTTGCCTCTCCGGGGTCTCCATGACCACCACCCGTTTTAGGCTGCCGATCTGGGGGGCGGCAATGGCCCGGCCTATTTTTTTAATGCGTTGAAATTCCCTGAGTGTGTCCTGGAGGTCCCGGATTAATGTGGGGAGGTCGTCCCGGTTGAAATCAATGGGGGCGCAGCTCTGTTCCAGGATGGGATTCCCGAGTTGTAAAATGGGGTGTATTGCCATGTGAATCTTCCTGATCAGCCCCCCGGAGAGATGGTTCAGGGGGCTGAATTCATTTAAAGTGATTAATTAAAATGGTTGGTTAAAACGTCCCCAAAAGCCTGGACCAGTTCCTCAATTTCATTGCGGTCAATGGTGAAGGGCGGGGCCAGGACCAGGGCATCCCCGTGGGCACCGGCAAGGCCCGTGGATTTATAGAGGATATATCCCTTGTCAAAGAGTTTTTGCCAGAGAATTTCCGTTGTATTCAGCTTTCGGTCAAAGGGGGTTTTTTGATCCCGATCCGCCACCAATTCCACCCCCCACAATAATCCCTTCCCCCGGATGTCCCCCACCTGGGGGATGTCTTTCAGATTTTTATGCAGACATTCTCCAAGGTATTCCCCCATTTTTGCAGACCGGGTGACCAACTCCTCTTCCTCCAGGATATCCAGCAGGGCATTGCCGGCGGCTGCGGCCACGGGGTGGTGGGTAAAGGTGCCCCCGTGCATGAAGGCGCCGGAATTTTCCACAATGGTGTTGAAATGGGATTCCCGGGTGGCCATGGCCGAAAGGGGAATCACTCCGCCGCCTAGTCCCTTGCCCAGGGTGAGGATGTCCGGTGACACCCCGTAATGGTCGCAGGCGTAGAATTTTCCGGTCCGGCCGGTGCCGCACATGACCTCGTCCAGGATGAGGAGGACCCCGTGACGGTGGCAGATTTCAGCGATGCGGGGCAGATATTCCGGCGGGGGCACCGCAGCGGCAATGGTGGCCCCGGGCAGGGTTTCTGCAATGAAGGCGGAGACGGTCTCAGGCCCGGCGTTCTCAATGGTCTCATCCAGGGCATTGGCGCATTGGAGATCGCAATGGGAAGGGGTGAGGCCAAAGGCACAACGGTAGCAATAGGGGGCCGGAATATGGAGGTTTTCCTTGATCAGGGGAGTGAAGGGCTTTTTAAAACTGGTGCGGCCCATGACGCCCAGGGCTCCCAGGGTAAGGCCGTGGTATGATTTCCATCGGCCGATGAGGCGGTACCGGCTTTCTTGACCCCGTTCTATATGGAGTTGCCGGGCCAGTTTAATGGCCCCTTCGTTGGCCTCGGAACCGCTGGTGAAAAAATAGAACCGGTTCAGTTCCCCCGGGGCCATTTCAGCCAGCCGGCCGGCCAGCTTTTCCACCGGCGAAGTGGTGAACATGGTGGGGTGGATATAATGGTGAGAGAGGATCTGGTCGTGGACGGCCTTTGCCATGCGTTGCCTGCCATGGCCTGCATTGACCACCACGGCACCGCCGCTTGCGTCCATGTATCGTTTGCCGGTGTGGTCCTCAATGTAAAGGCCCTGGGCATGGTCGGCCCGGGGCAGGGGGGCGGTGAGATTTCTGGGGAAGACATTCCCCGGTAGGCTTGCCATGGTCCTTATCCCCTTTTTTGGGATTTCAGATTAAGAATTTCACGGGCTTCGTCCGGTGAGGCCACCTCCCGCTGGAGGATTGTCGATAGCTCTGCCACGCGGGTGACCAGTTCCGTGTTGGTCGCCAGTCGTCCC
>JAKSBM010000296.1 GCA_022361135.1 Desulfobacterales bacterium
TACCATTTCAATATCCTGCCCTTTATCATCCGGCAATTTGCCTGGATTTTCACCCGGCTCATGGGTATTTCCGGGGCGGAATCCCTGTGTGCGGCATCCAATATCTTCGTGGGGGTGGAATCGGCCTTCACGGTGAAGCCCCACATCGATGAGATGACCCCGTCGGAAATCTGCACCCTGCTCACTGCGGGCATGGCCACGGTGGCCTCCAATGTTCTGGCCCTCTACGTCTTCACCCTGCAATCCACCTTTCCGGCCATTGCCGGTCACTTGATTTCCGCCTCATTTTTGTCGGCCCCGGCCGCCCTGGTCATGTCCAAGCTCCTCTGTCCGGAGACCCGCCGTCCCAAGACCCTGGGCATGGATGTGGCCGTCCACTACGACCGGGCCTCCAACCTCTTTGAGGCCATCATCAACGGGACCACGGCCGGGCTGAAGGCCATATTTTCCATTGTGGCCCTCCTCATCGCCGTCCTGGGGCTGGTGGCCTTGGCCGACCTGGCCCTGGCCGAAGCCGCCGACTGGATCAACGGATGGCTGGGCAGCTCCATGGAATGGAGCCTGCGGGCCATCCTGGGTTACCTTTTTTATCCCCTGGCCCTGGTCATCGGTATCCCGGTGGAGGACGCCGGCCGGGTGGCCCAGATCATCGGGGAGCGCTTGGTCCTCACCGAGGTGGCCTCCTACCAGGATCTGGCCCGGGCCATTGCCGACGGCGCCTTTGTCCATGGCCGTTCCGCCGTGGTCACAGCCTATGCCCTCTGCGGCTTTGCCCATCTGGCCTCCATGGCCATTTTTGTGGGGGGACTGGCTGCCCTGGCCCCCCACCGCACCGCCGATATTTCCCGAATGGGCATCCGGGCCCTGCTGGCCTCCACCTTTGCCTGTCTCATGACCGCCTGTGTGGCCGGCACCTTTTACACGGCCAAGGGCATGGTCTTGGTGGGGGGATGATTCATCCATGGAAGGGGTTGAATATCTGCAGTTGAATCCATAAAAAGGAGGCGGCATGGAAACACGGCAATGCCCCCGGTGCCAAGGGGAAATGCGTATCTCGGAACTAACAAAAAATCGGGTCGATTCCCCCTTTTGGTCCCCCGGCCCCATCCGTTACCAATGCCCGGATTGCCCCCACGGGGTGGCGCTGTTGCCCGCCGCCGCCCTCTGGGTCAACGGCCTCACCCTTGCCATGGCACTGGGGTTGGTGGCCTGGTTTTGTCTTTCCTTTGATCAATGGCTCGGTCTCTGGGGCCTGGGCGCGGGGGGAATGGCACTGGCCGGAGGGGTGGCCTTGGTGGGTCTTGTCCTGGTTCTGGGGGGGCTTTACAACGGGGGCGTGCTCTGGCAGGGGCTGGTCCGGCGCAGGGCCCATCCGGTGCTGGAGGCCCCGGGGCGGTTGGGACGGTTTCTCCTGGGGGCCCTCATCAGTGCCCTGCCCGTTGCCCTGGCCGTGGCCATTGGGTTCTACGACCACTATGTTCGGGATATTCCCCAGGACACGGGGATCTTCTTCATTCCGTTGATTTTTACCCCCCTGTTCCTGGGATCCCGCCTGGGCATTTCATTCCTGGCCCTTTTCCTGGGCTGTGCTGCATGGATGGGGGCATTGATCGCCCTGATTTTATCCCATTAAATTGTTTGGTTTCCCTGGCCGGGTCCCCTCGGATTGGGCCTAGAGGGGATGGGTGTGGGCATTGGGATCACATCCATGGGGATGGCCCTTGCAACAATGGGCCGTGGCCGGGGAGGGGGTGAGCTTGAGGACCAGAAGTAGGCCGGCTCCAACGGTGGCGGCCCAGAAGAGGCTTCCGGTGAGGCCGTCGGTGAACAATCGGCTGCCCAGGGGCAATAGAACGAGGGAAAGGCCATAGCCCAGCCGTCCGAATAAACTCTGGATGGAAAGATAGGTGGAGCGTTCATTGCGGTGGGGGAGGGGGGAGACCTGGGCGTTGACCATGGGGGTGGAAATGGCCCGGGCCAGGGTTCTTCCGGCCAGGAGGACCACAATGACGGGGTGGACCACGGCGGCCATGAGGCCGATGAGGAGGACCTGGAAAAGGGTGGTGGCCATGAGGATTCGACGGATTTCACACCCATGGGTGATGTTCCGGGCAAATCGGGTGCAATAACTGCCCACCAGGGCGGTGGCGGCCAGGTGGAACCCGGTGACCAAGGGGGTCATTTTTGAGGTATGGCCCAGGCCTTCCATGACCCGGTCCAGGTAGGGCTGGTAGAATTCATAGGGAAAGTGGAGGAGCAGGGTCATGCCCAGGGTGAAAAAGGTGAAAAATCGGAAGCGCTGGGACAGGGATTTCCGCACCAGCTGTTTCACCTGGGGGCCCATGGGCATTCCGGCCCGGCCCATGGGCGGTTCCTTAAAGGTGAGGGCGATGACCATGGAAATCAGGGCGGACAAACAGGAGGCCCCGTAAATCCAATTGAGTTGGCCCAGGGCCAAAAGGCCGCCTCCCAGGGCACCCACGGCCCCGGCCCGGAAGGAAAATTTCAGTGCCCGGGCTTCCCCCCGGGTATATTCGTCTTCCCGTTTCAATTCCTTGAGGCTTTCAAAGTGGAGGGCGGTGTCCGTCCCCGAGGCCGATGCATAGCCGCAGGCCAGGAAGAGCTGGGCCAGGGCAAAGGTGGCAAAATCATTGCCCACAAAAAAGATGAAAAAGGCCAGGGCCAGGCTGGCCGAGGAAAAGACCAGGGTGTATTTCCGGCCAAACCGGTCGGAGATGTATCCCGAGGGAACTTCCAATGCAGCCACGGCTACGTAGTAGATCGATTCCAGCCACAGGGCCTGCTCCAGGGTGAGAACCGAGGTGAAATAGAGGAAAAAGGCCGGACCCCAGAAGTTGCAATCCCGGAAAAAGCGATACCAGGGGTATTGCCTGACATTGTGTTCAAACTTCATGTGAAACTCTTATAAATATTTGGTGATTTCGGCGAACTCGGCCTTGATTTCTGCGGCGGGTCGGGTGCGGATGGCATCTTCCCCCAGGCAATGGTCGATGTGATCCCGGACCAGGGTCTGCTTGGCGTTGTAAATGGCCTTGTATACGGCCTGGAGCTGGCGGGCGGTGTCCACACAGGGTTCCCCTTCTTCCAGCATGGCAATGACCTTGCCCAGGTGGCCCCTGGCCCGTTTCAAACGGCTGGCAATGGCCTGGTGGTGTTCGTGCATGATTTCTAAATCCTTTTGGTTTGTATGTTTCGGGGTTATCCCCTATCCCCCCATGGGGGATGCTAAAGCATAGGCCATCACGGAGGGGAAGTCAATATCCGGTTCGGGGGGAGGGGAGATTCCCCATCCCGGCCCGTGGAAACTTGATTTTCCCGTCGGGAATCCGTTTGAATTGGCCGGGAAGTATGGTATCCCCTTTCCATGTTGGATTATAAATTATTGCAGGCCCTGGCCATGGTCATCCAGGAGGGAGGATTTGACAAGGCCGCCCGTCACCTGGGGCTGACCCAGTCCGCCGTGAGCCAGCGCATCAAACTTTTGGAAGATCAGATGGGGCATCTTTTGGTCACCCGGACCAATCCCCCCGGGGCCACGGCACCGGGCAAGGCCCTGCTCAAGCATTATATCCAGGTTCAGAACCTGGAGGCCGACCTGGAAACCTTCCTGACCATTCCCGATTCCCCGGAAAATCGGGTGCTTTCCGTGGGGATCAACGCCGACAGTCTGGCCACCTGGTTCCTGCCGGCGGTGCGGGGATTTCTGGATTCCCATCCCGTGGTCCTGGACCTGAAGGTGGACGACCAGGACGAGACCCACCAATTGCTCCGGGACGGGGA
>JAKSBM010000330.1 GCA_022361135.1 Desulfobacterales bacterium
CTCTCGATTGACTCTATACAACCGACGCCATGGGCGGGATATACGGCCAGATCCCCCTCAGAAAATGTCGTTTTGGTTGCACTACTTCCATTCACTTCTGTCGCTTTGGAATTTTCACCCATTGGATAGCCCACCTTAATTATTTAATAAACAATTTGCCCATTCTCAGGCAGAAGATCACATTATCACAATATTGTCAACACAATTATTATTTTTTTTCCCACTTCTCATGAATAGGCCTGCACAACGGGGATCTTCAAAGGTGACGCGGGGAACAAAAACCATTAAAAAAGGCAAACACCGAGAAAGGCAGAAAAAATCAGGAACGGGAATTTACCCGATTCATGGCACGGGTGACACCAAATTTCAGGATGGAAACACAGGCATCGGCCGCGTTTTTAACCAAATCTTCCAGATCGGCAGACTCTTCCGGACGAAATCCACCCAGCACATGGCCGGTGACATTTCCACTGCGCCCGGGGTGGCCCACACCAACACGGACACGGATAAAATCCTTTCTGCCCAGATTATCGATGATGGAGCGCACGCCGTTGTGTCCGCCATGCCCACGGGACTGAACCACCTTTATTTTACCAAATTCAAGGTCCATTTCGTCGTGAACAACAATCAGATCCGGTGCCTGTATTTTGTAATATGCAGCCAGTTTTTGAATGGGGAATCCGCTACGATTCATATAGGATTGGGGCTTGACCAGGAAGACATCCCGGCCGGCGATTTTACCGCGGGTGTGCAGGGCATCGTAACGGGTTTTATTGAAATTCAGGGAGGCAGAATCAGCAATGGCTTCCAGGACCTGGAAGCCAATATTATGACGGGTCTGGGAATAGGTGTCACCCGGGTTTCCCAGACCCGCAATCATTTTAAACTTGGAATCGGACATAAGGCCTCAATTAGGCTTCGGCAGTTTCACCTTCTTCGCCCTCTTCTTCTTCACCTTCCTCGGATTCAGAAGCAGCAGGAGGTACTACGGTGACGATGGTGAAATCCAGTTCGTGGGGGATTTCAATGGTGTCGTCCAGGTCCAGGCTTTCAACATGGAGGGATTCGCCGATTTCCAGGGCGGAAACGTCCACATCGATTTTTTCGGGTGCATGTTCGGGCTTACACAGAACATCCAGCTCTCTACGGATGATCTGGAGCATACCACCTTCTTTAACGCCGGCGGCGGTGCCAACGATTTCAACGGGAACAGTTACGGTGACCTGGGTATCCATGTCGATTTCCTGGAAATCAACGTGGCGGTATTCGCGACCGAAAACATCCATCTGGATGTCCTTTACCATAACAACACGTCTTTTACCGCCGTTGTCTTCAACTTTCAGGTCAAGGAACAGGCCGGTGGTACCGTTGTCACGAATGATTTTATCAAACGCGGCGATATCGACAGAAACCATTACAGGGTCGATTTTCTTTCCATACACAATGGCAGGAATCTGATTAGCAGCTCTAAGTTTTCTGGCGACTCCCTTGCCCTTGCCTTCTCTTGTTTTTACATTTAATTCGATTAAATCCAAAGTTCTACCCTCCGTATCCGCATTTCACGGAAAACCTTAATATCAATTTATATAAATAGAGAATTTACAGAATCACCCCTGTAACTACGCATAATTGCCTCGCCCACAAGTTTCGCAACGGAAAGCGTTTTAATCTTATCGCATTTCAGTGCTTCTTCAGACAGCGGGATGGTA
>JAKSBM010000987.1 GCA_022361135.1 Desulfobacterales bacterium
ACCAGGGCATCCCCCGGGGAGGTGTGGGCGGATATATCTTCCCCCGCCTCAAAGGCAAACAGGGTGATGTTCACGTGGGGTTTGGCCGCCAGGGTCCGGCTGACCACGCCACCATCTTCGTAGTTGATCAAATTGACAATGTCCACGGGTTCGGAAAAGGGGATGTTTTTGATGAGTTGTGTCTTGTCGGCCATGGGATTCTCCTTGACGTTAAAAATCCATATCAGCTCCAGCCCGTTGGGGTGGAAGATTAAATCCTACCATTTTCATCGGCTTTCCGGCAGGAAGTGAACAAGATAATCATGGAATCCAATGAGTTCAAGTCCCGGCCAAGTCATATGGGAAGACAGGGGTGCTAAGGGCGGAAATCCTTTATTCTCCTTATCCTTGCCAGGGACCGGTTTTTCAGATACATGGATGATTTTGGCCGGGCGGGCCACATCGCCCCAACCGGCAGGGAATCCGAGTAAATCAGGAAATAAAGGAAGACCCATGGCATGGTTTGATTTTTTGTTTGGAAAATCGGTAAAAGACAAGGGCCCATCGGAAGAAGAGCGGATTGAACTCTATTTTGAAGATTATCAATACCGGGGAGAAACCTATTCTTCATTTGCATTGCTGGTCAAGGATCTGGCCAGGGAGTTTGGGGCCAAGGGAGAATTGGAAACCGTTTACGCCTCCATCTTTCACCAGGTCAAGGATGCCATCACCATGGTGGAGATTGTGGGCGCCCTGGAGGACTTTTGGGGTATCGACCTTTCCCTTGACGACGCCGAATATGAAACCATCACCGTGGTGGATTTGGCAGAGAAGTGCTGGGCGGCTCAATCCCCGGCTGAAACAAATTCCTGAATCAGGGGCGTTGGGTCAGTCACCCCCGCCTCGGAAAAAACGGGCTCATTTGCAATTTTTCAGTTTTTCAGCCTGCTTTCGCCTTGTGCGGGCGTTGAGTTTATCGGTTATAAAGGTCACTGGAATCATGAATATCATTAGGCCCAGAAACATCCCCGAGAAGATGCACACCGTTTCAAAGGCTTCATTCCAATAAACGAAATCAAACCAGCCGTTCAAACCCAGGACCGCCACCAGGATGAGGCCGCCCAGGATGAACCGTTCCTTTACCTTGGACCTGGGTTCTTCCCAAACGCTCATTTTTTTCTTCCAGGCCAACTCAATGAGGAGCCATGCATTGGAAATGCCCGCAATGTAGAGGGTGGTCTTCCTATTCGCCCCCACGAATTTGAACCCGGCCTTGTCCCGGGTCTTATAAATGCGCTGGACCTTGAATTTCCAGGGTTTTCTTCCCAGCTTTTCCGCATGGATGCCCCCGGGACCCACCCGGATCAGGTATTCCTTGTCGATGGTGGGAAATAAAACTTCCTCCCCGTCCATAAAGGCCTGGGTGAGTTTATTATTCATGTATTCTTCGATGCCGTCATGGAGGGCGTCCAAGGTCTTGTAGGCCTCTGTGACATTGGAAATGGCCTCCATGGTATAGGGTTCCTCTTCCCCTTTTAATTTCAGCTGAATGATGTATTCATGGCCTTCAAAGACCATGTTGCAATGATGGGAGGTGGAATCCACATAGAATTCTTCGATCTGGTGGAAGGCAATCTTCCGCTCCTTGTCCTTGAAGAAGCGTTGGCCCGGTTTATAAACAATGCCTTTTTTGGTGATGGTGTCGGTGGTTCTAAACATGGAAGGTGATCTCAATGCTCCGGCCGTGGGAACGGATAATTGCCCACGGCCTTGGAAAGGGTGATGGATTGGGAACCGGTGCCCATGACCCCGGGCTGAAGACGCCTGAACGGGGCCTGGGAGTATGGGCGTGGCGATTCTCCATGGAAGATAAATTCGAATTTACAGGGAGAATTGCTCCGCAGCCTGGTCCCCCAGGTATTCCCCAATGGGAATGGCCGAGGTGGCCGCCGGTGAGGGGGCATTGCACACGTGCAGGGAGCGCCCGCTGCGGACGAAATGGAAATCATGGACCATGGTCCCGTCCCGTTTCACGGCCTGGGCCCGGATTCCGGCCGGGTAGGGCGCCAAGTCCTGGAGCTGGATTTGGGGGCAGTATTTGTGCACCCGCTTGAGGTACCCCGGCTTCCACAGGGAATCCACGGTTTCCATGAGCCCCGAGCCCAGGTGCTGGAGGATGATCTTCCAAAATCCGGGGAAGGCCGCCATCTCAACCGCATCCTGGATGCTGACATTAAACCTCCCATACCCCTCCCGTTTGAATCCCAGCACGGCATTGGGCCCCACCGTGACGCAGCCGTCCACCATGGGGGTGAGATGGACCCCCAGGAAGGGCAGGGTGGGATCGGGAATGGGGTAGATCAAATGGGAGACGATTTTGGACAGGGCAGGGGGCAAACGGTAGTACTCCCCCCGGAAGGGGACAATGGAAAAATCCGTTTCAATGCCCATTTCCCTTGCTGTGCGGTCCGCAGCCAAACCGGTGCAGGCAATGAGATAGCGGGTCCTGATTTGGCAATCCCGGGTCTGGATTTCAATGGAATCCTCGGCCTCCCGGATTTTTTGGGCCCGGCATCCGGTGAGAATCCGCCCCCCGGCTTCCTGGAATAATTCCCCCATGGTCCGGGTGATGGCCGGATAATCGGTGATGCCCGTGGCCGGAACCCTGAACGCCCCCAGGCCGGTGATGTTGGGCTCCATTTTTTTGAGCTGCCCCAAAGTCATGGGTTCAATTTCGATCTGGTTTTCCCGGCAGCGTTCCTCCAGGGCAGCCATGCGTTCCATTTCCAAATCAGTGGTGGCCACCAAAAGCTTGCCGCATTGGCGGTGGGCAATGTTGTATTTTTTGCAGAAATCCAGGGTGGCCGCCGCCCCCCGCTTGCAAAATTCCGCCTTGAGGCTGCCGGGCTGGTAGTAAACCCCGGCGTGGATCACCCCGGAGTTGTGGCCGGTCTGGTGGGCCGCCA
>JAKSBM010000638.1 GCA_022361135.1 Desulfobacterales bacterium
GAGATGGCCAAGCGTTTGGGCTTGGACTGGCACTACACCGGCCCCCGGGATGTCTTCCGGGAGATGGGGCAGGTCATGGCTTCGTTGAAATATATCCCCTGGGAGCGACTGGAGGTGGAGCATTCCGTCACTTACCCCTGTCCCGGCCCCGGTCTTCCCGGCCATGGGGTGGTTTTTGGGGAAATCTTCCCCACCCCGGACGGCCGGGCACGGTTTACCCCGGCCTCTCCGGCGCCGGCACCGGAAGACCCGGATGTCGAATATCCCTTTGTCCTCACCACCGGGCGCCAGTTGGAGCATTGGCACACCGGTGCCATGACCCGTCGGGCCAGGGTGTTGGATGCCCTGGAGCCCGGACCCACAGCCACCCTCCATCCCAAAACCCTCAAGCGCATGGGAATTGCACCGGGCCAGAAAATCCGTGTCATAACCCGGCGGGGGAGTATCATCCTGCCGGCCCGGGCCGACACCGCCCTCCAGCGTCACATGGTTTTTATCCCCTTTGCCTATGTGGAGGCTCCGGCCAACCTCCTCACCCATCCGGAGTTGGATGCCCATGGGAAAATTCCGGGGTTTAAATATTGTGCCGCCCGGGTGGAAGTGGCGTGAGGGTTTAAATGGTTTTTCAATGCTGGGGATTGGAAAATCAGCCCCGTCATTTTTTTGAAAAATGGTCTTGCTCTTTGATTAAAGTCTAATAATACTCCTTCCCATCGGGCCCGAGGAATATGAACCCAATGCGGAGTGTATGACCATGAATCAAAAATGTGAATTGACCGTTATCGGCTCAATATCCTTGGTGCAGAACCTTTATGTATTGACCCTGGCCCCGAAATTTCGTCCTGGAATGATTGGCCTTTCCGGCTTCGGCCATGCCCATGTTCTCTGGTGGGCGGATCAGTGCGCCTCTCCGGGGGCCAGGCAGACACAGGTTTGTGAAAAGCCCTATGCCAAGGGCCCGGATCGGGTGGGTGTTTTCGCCTCCCGGTCCCCGGCCCGGCCCAACCCCATTGCCATGTCCATTGTGTCCATTTTGGATGTGGATCCCAAAGCGGGGAAAATTTATACCCCTTATATGGATGCCCACCCCGGAACCCAGGTGCTGGATATCAAGCCCTATGTTCCGGCCCTGGATCGGGTAAATGATTTCACCGGCCCGGAATGGTGCCGCCATTGGCCGTCTTCCTACGAAGCTTCTGCTGAATTTGACTGGGACGGAGAGTTTACCCCCCTTTAATCGGGATAATTCCCCTGGAATGGGGCTGTGGTATGAATGCCCCCAGGGCTAATTCCCAGGGAGTGCGCAAAAAAAGAAGTCCGGCCGGGCATGGTTGCCCGGCCGGACTTTGTGTGTGGATGGACTGGGGATTAACAGGGGGCTGCCAGGGTTTCCCCTTCCAATTGATTGAGGATGTTCATGAGCTTGGGTTTGCGCTTGTGGGTTTCCATGATCCGGGCCAGGTCGGCCTCCCATTTGTCCGTGAGGCCGTTGTGGGCCAGGACATGGGCGGCGTTTTTCAGGGCTTTTCCAGCATTCTCGTAGAATTGGGGAACGGCCATGGCAATGTGGTACTCGGCCAGCTCTTCCCAGAGGGCGGCTACGTCTTCGGGGCTGTGGGCATCCAGGGGGGCACAGGGGTTGTCGATGGTCAAGGTGGTGTCATGTTCGATGAAGAGGAGCAGGGCTTGGCAGATATCGTATTCGTCGGCC
>JAKSBM010000183.1 GCA_022361135.1 Desulfobacterales bacterium
AATGGTACCGTTGCATAGACCCGTTCCAGGGTGGCTTGCAATCGTTTCAACTGGATGGCCTCAAGGCCTTCCCGGGGCATGGTTTCAAAATCAATGTTGTAAATGGGCATGGATTTTTCCTTCCTTTAGGGGTCAGGGGAGTTTAGTAGAGCTCCCCTTTGAACACAGGTTTTCTTTTCTCGAGGAATGCAGTGGTGCCTTCCTTTGCATCTTCACTGGCCATGGTCATGCCGAAGCCGTCATTTTCAATGCAGCATCCGGTTTCAAGATCAACGCGGGTGCCGTTCTGGATGACTTCCTTGGCTGCGCGGAGTGCGGCCTTTCCCTTTTTGGAAATCAGGGTGGCGGTTTTCATCACTTCGTCCATCAATGCGTCCGGGGAGCAGACTCTGTTTACAATGCCGTATTCATGGGCCTGTTCCGCTGTGATATTCTGTCCGGTAAAGACCATTTCCTTGGCTCTATTGGTTCCCACCAGCCTGGCCAGGCGCTGGGTTCCGCCGAATCCGGGGATCAATCCCAGGTTGATTTCAGGCAGACCGAAAACGGCTTTTTCGGAGGCATAGATAAAGTCACAGGCCAGGGCTGCTTCGGAGCCGCCGCCCAGGGCATAACCGTTCACGGCGGCAATCACCGGAATGGGCAAGGCTTCCATCTTGGAGAAGATCTTCTGTCCCTTGCGGGAGAAGTATTTGGCCTGGAGGGGATTCATTTGATTGAGTTCGGTGATGTCCGCCCCGGCAACAAAGGCTTTGTCGCCGGATCCGGTGAGGATCAGAACTCGAATTTCAGGGGTGTCCCGGACCATGTCCAGGGCGGTGTTTAGCTCATCGAACAAGGCGTTATTCAAAGCATTTAAGGCTTTGGGCCGATTAAAGAAAATAGTTGCGATCTCGTTTTCAGCTTCAAAAATGATGTTTTCAAAAGACATGATCAACTCCTTCTTTTTTAATAATGAGGTTATAACTTCCGCGGGTTTGTTGCATTGATATATTGCGCGATGCCGGTGGTTATTGCACGGCAGATATCGTCTTGGTATTTGCGACTCATGAGGCGCTTGCATTCCATTTTATTACTCAGGAAGGAGGCCTCTATGAGGATGGCAGGCATCCGGGCACCCAGGAGAACGTAAAACGGGGCTTGTTTTACACCCAGGTCGTGGATGTTTTTATATTTTTTCCTCATGCCTGAGACCATGGCGTTTTGTACGTTGTGGGCCAGGCGAGTGGATTCTTCAATCTTGGCATGCTTCATGAGATCCGAAAGGATGAATTCCAGATCCGAGATATTCTTTTCCGAGGTGGCATTTTCCCGGGCGGCCACGGCAATGGCCTGGTCGTCGGTGGCCAGGTTCAGGATATAGGTTTCAATTCCCTTGAGCTTTTTGTTCCGGGCGGCATTGCAATGCAGGGATATGAAAAGATCAGCCCGCTGGGTGTTGGCAAAGGCGGTGCGTTCTTCCAGGGTGAGCTTTTTGTCCGTTGTCCGGGTGAGGACCACCTCGCAATTGAGCTTTTTCCGCAATTGGGCCGCCAGATTGGTGGCCAGTTTCAGGACAATGTGTTTCTCCCACACCCCTTTTATATAGCCGGGGGCTCCAGGGTCGACACCGCCGTGGCCGGGATCGATGACAATTTTTCTCACACCCAGGGCCAGCTGCCGGGCAATGTCCGAGGATTTTAAATTATCCGTGGATATGGGATGGTTGCCGGTATCGGGGATGGAAGCCTTGGCTATGCTTTGTTTTTTCAGGCCCTGCTTGGTCGGGGGGGATCCATTGGAGCCCTTGTCCCAGACATCGATGACAATGCGGAAGGGATCGGGCAGGGAGAATATTTTATAGCTTTCAAAGGATTTGATGTCCACCACCACCCGGACCACATGGGGTTGGTATTGGCCGGCCCGGGCCTGTTTAAGCAGGTTGTCGTTGATCAGGGTGTGTTCGGCCACATTTTTACCCAGCCGGGATTCCTTGATGTCCACATAGAGGCGCTGGAAGGGTTTGTTGATTTTGGGATCCTTGCGCAGCAGGCCGTGGCTGTATTTTTTGGCAGCGGTTCCATTGATAACGATTCGGGTGTACTCCGGGTTGGACCAGAAGCGTAATCCCGTGACAATGGAATCCTTGCCGTTGTTTTTCGGGGTGGGGGGCTTTTTATTGGGAACTGGAAACAGGGGTTTTTTCTTGCCGGCCTGTTTTTTCAGCCGATCCATTTGCACCCGGTCCTTGGGTTTTAATTCCTTGGGGGAAATCAGGGTGGGGACCTGCCGCTTTTTGGGCTTGGGCTTGATTTTGGCTTTGGGCTTGATGGGCGTGGACCGGGTTTTAATCACAGAGCCAAGGACTTTCTTTTCCAACAGTTTGGCCCGTTTTGCATAGGCACTGCCCTTGTATTTGTTCTTAATCCGGGCGGCCAGATCCAATGCACGGGATTGATATTCCCGGTCCCGGGAGAGTTCGTTCAGCTTGAGGTAAAGCTCCGATGCTTTGTACATGCCCGCCGGAGCCCATGCACTTTCAGGCCAGCTTTTATAAATGGATTCATAGCGTTGGATGCAATGGAGCCATTCTGAAATTTTTTGTCGCTTGGACGGGCTGTTTCTCAGCCGTTTGTATGCGCTGTCCGCATTAAGATAAGCTTGTTTGGCATCGGAGGCGGCACAGGCTTCTCCGGTAATCATCACCCCGGTCAAGAATACCAGGGTAAGGAGTCCGAGAAAAAGGCACACCCGGCCCCTAAAGATCCGTGTGCGGAACCAGGGGCGCAGGTGTGATGTGGAGGAGGGCATCTTAGGCGCGCAACTCCTTTTTCATTTCATTGAGCAGGTTCAGGGCCTCCAGGGGGGTCATGTTGGAAATGTCTGCATTGGAAAGCATATCCAGCACTGCCGTATCCTTGGGAGACGAAAAGAGTTCCAATTGGGCAGAATCTTTTTTGGCCTGTTTTTTATTGGTTTTCGGCGGGGCCGTCTTGGGGGGCTGCTCCTGCCGGGGCACTTCCCGGGTGGTGCCGTTAACGGCATTGGCCTTGGCACCGGAGGCTTCAATCTCGGATAAAACCGTTTTAGCGGTCTCGATGATGGGATCGGGGACCCCGGCCAGCCGTGCCACCTGGATGCCGTAGCTTTTGTTGGTTCCCCCTTCAACCAGTCGTCTGAGGAAGACGATATTGTCCTTGAATTCCTTGACGGCAATGTTGAAGTTTTTGACCCGGGGCAACAATTCTTCCAATCGCGTCATTTCATGGTAATGGGTTGCAAAGAGGGTTTTTACGCCCTTCCCATTGATATTGTGTAGGTATTCGGCTACGGCCCAGGCAATGCTCATTCCGTCAAAGGTGGAGGTACCCCTGCCGATTTCATCCAGGATGACCAGGGAGTTTTCCGTGGCATTGTTGACGATGTTGGCGGTTTCTTCCATTTCCACCATGAAGGTGGATTGACCCGAGGAAAGGTTGTCCAGGGCACCCACGCGGGTGAAAATCCGGTCCACCAAACCGATGGCGGCGGCCTTGGCCGGAACAAAGGATCCCATCTGCGCCATGAGCACGGTCAGGGCCACCTGGCGCAGAACCGTGGATTTACCGGCCATGTTGGGGCCGGTGATGAGCAGCACCTGGTTGGATTCATCGTCCAATTGGATGCTGTTGGGCACATAGCGTTCACCCTGGATGAGTTTTTCCACAACGGGATGCCGACCTTCGGTGATGGTCAGTTCCCGATCCTGGCGGATTTCGGGTTTGGCATAATTGTTTTCCACGGCTACGGCCGCAAGGCCCTGGAGAACGTCGATGCGGGCAATGAATCGGGCCGCCCTGAGGATGGATTCCGATTTGGCCACCACCTGGTCGCGGATGGTGCAGAAAATATCATACTCCAGGCTGGATCGTTTATCCTGGGCATTGAGTATGGTGGATTCCACCTTTTTCATCTCATCGGTGATAAAACGTTCCGCATTGACCAGGGTCTGTTTGCGAACGTAATGGTCCGGTACCGAGGCGGACTGGGCCCGGGAGACCTCGATGAAATAGCCAAAGACCTTATTGTATTTGATTTTCAGGGAGGAGAGACCCGTGGCTTCCTTTTCCGACGCTTCGGCCCGGGCAATCCAGGATTTTCCGTCCCGGGATATGGAGAGGAGTTCATCCAACTCCGTGCTGTATCCATCCTTGATCAGGCCGCCGTCACTGAGGGTGTGGACGGCATCGTCCCGTATGGCCCGTTCTATGAGGTCGGCCAGCTCCCCCAGTTCCCCCAGCAATGCCTGGGAATTTTCCAGCTGGGAGGCGTTGAGCAGGACGCTTTTGAAAAGGTCCAGTTCGGCAAAGACGGCCGGCAGCTTTTGCAATGAGCTTTTCAAGGCCAAAAGGTCCCGGGCATTGCCCTGGCCCATGGAGATCTTGGAGCCCAGCCGTTCCAGGTCGTAGACGGATTTTAAATGGTTGACCATGAGCTGTTGGATATGGCTGGCCCGGGTCAGTTCCTCAATGGCGTCCAGCCGTTCCTGGATGGCACGGGGTTGAACCAGGGGATGTCGAATCCAGTTTTTCAACAGTCGCCCGCCCATGGCGGTCACGGTCTTGTCCAGGACCGATATCAGGGACCCTTTTTTTTCTCGGGTCTGGATGTTCTTGAGCAGTTCAAGGTTTTTGCAGGACCGATCATCTATGATGAGAAATTCATCCAAATCATAGGGGGCAATGTTAAAAATGTGGTCGGTGTCCTGCATTTGGGTTTCCTGAACATAGGAAACCACGGCTCCGGCTGCGGAGACGGCCGCATCCATGGATTCAATGCCGAAGCCTTCTAAACTGCGGGTTTTGAATTTTTGAATTAACCGTTCCCGGGCATCATTGACCCGGAATTCATGGTTGGGCAGATAGGTGATCTGCCGACCATTGAAGGCCCGTCTCAACGGGGCGTACTGGGGATCGGTTTCAAATTTCTGGGGAAGAAGAATTTCACTGGGATCCAGCTTCAGGGCTTCGTCCACCAGGGAGGAGGCAATGCGGTTTCCACCACTGTTGACCTGGCAGGTCCTAAAGGCGCCGGTGGAAATGTCCAGGCATGCCAGTGCTGCGGCATCCTTTGTCTTTGAAACGGCCAAAAGGAAATTGTTTGAGGATTGATCCAGCAATGATTCATTGAGGATCATCCCCGTTGTGATCACCCGGACCACTTCCCGCTTCACCAGTCCCTTGACTTCGGCCGCGTTTTCTACCTGTTCGCAAACCGCGACTTTGCAGCCATTTTCAATGAGTTTGGCGATGTAATTATCTGCGGCCCGAAAGGGAATCCCGCACATGGGAATGGGGTTGGTGTCATTCTTGTTTCTTGAGGTTAGTGCAATTTCAAGGATGGCGGACGCCTTTTGGGCGTCCTCATTGAACATTTCGTAGAAATCTCCCATCCGGTAAAACAAAATCGTGTCCGGGTACGCTGCTTTGATGGACAGGTATTGCTCCATCATGGGCGTATTTTTTTTAGAACTCATGGATGATTAAACGTTTGATACCCCTTATTCGCTTTTTTCATCCGCTTTTGCATCGGATTCTGCTGCTTTGCCTTCATCTGCTTTATCGGCATCTGCGGCAGGGGTTTCGTTTTCTATTCCTTTTTGAATGTAGGGATCGTGGGTGAAGACGTCCAACTTGGCTTGGAGATCGAGCTGCTTTTCTCTAAGGGTCAGGATGTCTGCATCCTTGCGTTTGATTTCCCGCCCCAGACGGAAGGAGGTGAACATGCCTTTGATACCTGTGATAAGTAAGCCCAGGCCAAAGCAGAGTCCCCACCATGCATAGTTGGGAAGTTCCGGAGTATGCCAGTTCCATCCAGAGATTTTAAGGTCCAGCCCAAGGGCGTTATGGCCAAGAAAATAAGCGGTGTTCTGGTAGTAAAGGAGTCCGAGCAGTCCGAGAATAACCAAGAAAAAAAGGATTTTAATCGTCTTCATTCATCTTCTCCATATTAGTTTTCCATTGTAAATACCAAATTTGCGTGATCATAGATCAAATTTTTCTTTTTTTCAATTCTTCTTTGGGAATTAAAACGCCCGAAATAATGAATCTTACGGGGTTTTTGAGCCCGTGCCGGTGATTTAACGGCAAATCATTTTATAAATGTATCGCCCCGGGGATGGGCGTGATTTTAGCCCCGGGAAATCCATGGGCAAAACGTCCTTGATTCATTGCGAAATTTGACTCATATGGGTCGGCTTTTAAATTGGAGCTTTCTATTCTTTCTTCTCCGGAGGCGGATCCATCATGTTTTGAAAAACATGGGATTGATTAGATTGACCTGGTCCCTTCTGGGAAAAAGATTCCAGTTCAGATCCCCAAAGGGGATTTCTCTGCTGATTTCGATGCAGGAAAGGTGCAGATGGGATAGGAGTTTGGATTTCTTTTTTCGGGTGTCGAATATCCTGGATATGATTTGCCCCTTTTCCACCCCATCCCCCGGCGCCAACCCCGGCATGGAGGTCTGATGTGAATACACCCAGATGATCCTCCGGGGTAGGGTAAGGGTGTCCGTGGGTTCGATGATCAGGCTGTGGCCCAGGAAGTCCGGGCAGATGTTTCGGATGATGCCCTGGCACAGGGCGGGAATCCGGGCATTGGGTCCCAGGGTGAGCAATTCTCCGGCGGAACGTCGGTAAAAGCAGATGTCAACGCCCTCGTGGAGGGCATGTCGAAATTTCCAGTCGTCCCACCATTTGTCGGGACTGTCCTGGAGCATGCCCGGGTAAAAAAGCCATTGGATGTCTTCGGGCAGGCCGTTGGCCCGGGCAATTTGGTCCAGATAGGTTGTAAATGAGGTCATAACAGGGGTTTAAGAATGATTTTATGTCCCATGAGGTTGATGTCTTCGATGGTACCCTTGATTTCTTTTTGTTCACCAAGAAGGCCCCTGAGGAAAAACGTGTTTTCCCCGGAGGGGGTTATGGCTGCCACATTTTCCATGATCAGGGTTTCGGTTTCACCTTCCCGCAAATAGACATTGGATTCGCACATGGATTCATCCTTCCTATATTCTGGTTAAAGGGTCAATCGAATCTCATTACCACCGTCATCTGTGTGTTTCAAGGGGCGAATGGAAATGGGGGTGTTTTTTTTGATTTGGATGAGGGTGCCGGCATGTTCCGGGCCCATGGCACAATTGACCACAAGGGTCTGGTCAATGATTGCCCAGCCGTTTTGTTCGTGGATGTGTCCACAGATGAAAAGCATGGGATGGGTTTTTCGGATGAGCCGTGCCAGCTCCCGGCTTCCAGCGGAAAATTTTCCGCCCACCCGGTCCAGGATTCCCCGGGCCGGGGGATGGGCCATGAGAACGGTGGGGCTGGAATGGGTTTCCGGGATGGTTTGGATAAGGGCGCCGTCCCTGAGTCCCACCCGGGAGGCAAAGGGGAGGGGGATGGTGCCGTTGATTCCCCTGAAACAGATATCATTCCATTGAAATCCCTGGGGCGTTAACCAGGTAAATCCATGGAATTGGTTTAATTTTTCCATGGAGGATTTTAAATCGGAGTTGCCCTGGATCCCCAGGATGGGAAGTTCCAGTTTGGAGACGGCCTCCAGGGTTGGGCTGGATTTAAAATATTGGGTGAGATCCCCGGCCATGAGCAACAGGTCCGGGTTAAAGCGCCGGATCACCTCGGTTAGGGTGGTTAACCGGTCTGCTTTTCCATGGATGTCGGCAACTGCGTAGAGTGTAAGTGTGTCAGACAAAAATTCGGCTTCCGTAATAGAGCGCTGCAAAAATTAATACCATGATGAGTGAAAAATATAGCCAGTTCCGCTGGGGTCCCACCCTTTCTGTCGCCGAGGGCCTGGGGTATCCGTCCTGGTAAGGTTCTGCTTCTTCCGGTGCCAGGTTTTCCCGGGGATAATAGGCCCCTGTGTCTTCATCCGCCGTGGCATGGGAGGGGATGTATCCCGGCGGCGGGGTTTCCGGGTGATCCATGGGCAGGTCGATTTCCGCCTCATGGGCCGGAACGGCCTTGGCCGGTTTGTGGGTGGGTACCCGGGCAATGGAAAAGTCATCCAGGCAACTCCAGACGATTTCCGAGCTGATCTCCTGGGCCCCCCTGACGTAACCGGTGAGCAGGGCGTTGTCGCAGATGACATTGATTTGCCTTGGCAATCCCTGGGAATGTTTGTGGACAACGCTGATGGCATCTTCAGAAAAAAGAGCTTCCGTGGCCCCGGACACTTCCAGGCGATGCTGGATATAGTCCCGTGTTTCCGAGAGGGTGAAGGCATCTATGTGGTGATTCAAGGTGATGCGCTGAACCAGGGGACGGTTCTGGGCCGTGGCCAGGTTTTCCCTTACCTCGGGTTGCCCCACCAGAAAGGTGACCATGAGGCTTTGGCCCTCATCGGTTTCCATGTTGGATAAAAGCCGGACTTCCTGGAGGAGTTCGTCGTCCAAAAGCTGGGCTTCGTCAATGACCAGCAGGACTTTGCGTCCCTTTTGACGGGCATTGTGCAGGAAGGTTTCAAACTCCCTGAGAAACTCATTTTTACTATTGAAGGATTTTTTCCCACCAAAACAATTGACCAGGTGGTTGAAAAATTCAATGGGTGTAAGGCTGGGGTTCTTAACGGAAACCCGTATGATCTCAGGGCCAAGGGAGGCAAACAGGGTATTGATCAAGGTGGTTTTCCCGGTTCCCACATCCCCGGTCAGCAACAGGATCCCCGTATGGCCGGAACGCTGGATTCCATATTTAAGCATGGATATGGCTTCTCGATGCTTTTCTCCAAGCCAGAGAAAAGAAGGGTCTGTACTGATTTGGAATGGGTTTACACTCAACCCGTAAAACGATTCATACATAAAAATTGATTCCCGCTGTTGAATTGTAAAGGCGGGCATTCAGCTAAGGAATTACCGCGTGTCTTAATAAAAATTTATCAGCGTGGGCATGTGAAATCAAGGTGTTCTTTATTTGTCCCTGCTTGAATCCCGCTAAATTACGGCTTTTTTCGTCCCTGGCATCCTGGTTTTAAATGGGAGGTCGATTAATTTCATGGATCGTTTGGTGTGAAGGGATGGGGAATAACCGTTGGATATTTCCATTTTAACATGTTTTGTGTTTTTTCCCAGCCATGTGTTGGGTATCCATGGTAAAGTGGGGGAATTTTAACCCTTGGGGGGAACTACCAAACAACTCTCTTTTTGGGGGATGTGCATAACTGGATTGGATATCCGGGCCAAAGCTAGGGTTGGGAACCGTCAATGGTGTTTTTTTATAATAAACAATTTTGGGGTTTAAACTGCCCCTGTAAAAATCGGTTTTTACAAATATTCGATCACCATTGGGTGGGAGAATAGGATATCAGTCAGATGGACCAGGAGTAAGATTATCAAGCAGATTCATATCATCATATTCATCCTTCTTTGTACGCTTTCTCTGTGTACCATATTCGGGGTGGATTCCCACATCCATTTAAGTGCACCGGCTGATGTGGGGATGACGGAATGGAAGGCCTATGGGAACACGACCGACAAACCTGTATTTTCTGAAAATAGCATTGTGATTCGTTCCCATTCCAAAAATCGGGCAACCGGGGTGCGGAAGTCTGTGCCCTGGGATATCGGGGTTCGGAAATGGGAAATGCAGGCGGAAATTCGCAGTAAAGACGTGATTCAAGGGCAAAAGAAATGGCATCAGGCCAAATTGATGTTGGTCCAATACCATGGCAAAAAAGCGCTTTTTCACATCCCCCACACCGCTGTTAAATTGGTGGGGACCCATGGTTGGAAATCCGTTGGATCAATTTTCAATATCCATCCGGATACAGACGCCCTTCGGGTTGCCGTGGAATTGCTCCGATGCACCGGAGAGGTGGAGGTCAGGAATATTCGCCTGGGCCCGGTGGTGGAGAATCCGGTTTATTCCTGGATTAAAAAGGGACTTTTTATTGGTTGGACTGTTTTCTTTCTATTGTCGCTTGCCATTATTCTATCCTTGTCTTCGGGGCTGGGCCGGGGACTTTTGTTTGTGTTCGCAGTGTCAATTTTTATCGGGGTTGGGATACCCGGAAGTATGAAGGCCGATTTAAATCAATGGCTGTTACATCATTTGGATTGGATGCGGCAGTTTGATGCAGATTTGGGAGCCGGCGGCCTTTTGGGGAAGTGGGGCCATTTTATCCTCTTTTTGGGATTTGGCCTTTTCTGGGGAGGTATGTCCACGGCCTCCCGCTCATATCAGTTGGGACTGCTTCTAATGATGGCCGTGGGCACCGAATGTGTTCAATTGTTCATCCAGGGGCGGACCCCCCTTCCAATGGACACTGCCATAGATTTGACGGGGGGCGGCATCGGACTTGTCCTATCCTGGGCATGGGTTGGGGCCCGTGGGATGACGGGTGGGATTCAGCAATAAACGTTTAAACCCATTTGTGTTTTCAGAAAATTCTCTCCGGGTTTTGGCTTGGAATTTCCCGGGTGCGCCCATATAGGAAATCATCCATGAAAAGGGCGATTTTCTGGTTGATGAAATTCCGGGAAATATAAAGGCGCACCAGTTTGTGAATTGGGGTGTCCGGTTTGGTGTATGGGCAAACTGAAATGCACATGCCGCAGTCGGAGCCGATGGTTTTCCAATAGGAAAAGCATTTTTCCTGGTCAATGTTCCAATGGCGAAATCCCCGGGAAGCGGGTTCGTCCCCCTGGGTGATGGAATTTGAGGGGCAATTGTCTGCACATTTTTTACAGATGCGGCAGAAATTTTCCATGTGCCAATTTTGCAAGGAGCTGGTTTCGGGCAATTTCAGGTCGGTTGTGACCACGGCTAGGCGGACGCAGGGACCATGGACCGGATGCATGAAAACCCCCATGCGTCCGAGTTCTCCCAATCCGCTGTCCACGGCCAGGGGAACGCAGAGGGTTTCATAATTGGCATCGTTGTGGGCCCGGGCCCGGTAGCCGAATTTCCGGATGTAGCCGGCCATGATGTTGGAGATCTTGGCCCCTTCCACATATTTCTGGGCCGATTCCTGGATGATGGCACCGGTGGGGGCTTTTTTCATGGCATCCACCCCCATGGCCACCACAATGACCAGGGCCGTGGTGTAGTTTTGATCGGTTTCCTTGCCCCAATCCCGGGCGTGGCGGCCCTTGTGGGTGTAGAAATGGTAGGGTTTAAGGCGGGCAATGCCCAGGTCACATCCTCCGTAGTAATGCACCAGATCCTTCAATGCCTGGACCATGCGATCCGGATTGATTTCCTTTCTTTCCGCTGCCACCGCTCCGTTGGACGCGTGGATGGTGGCTTCCAGGAATTCAAAGGCAGCTTCGTAAACCGGGGTGGCATAATTGTCGTAATAGGTCTGCTCGG